>DORQ01000046.1:3917-4236 GCA_003514205.1 Acidimicrobiaceae bacterium | reverse complement strand
TCTCAATACAGCCTCGTCCACTGTGATCAATGGCAACGGAATCGTGAAGGGTGGGCCAATCAAGGGCGTCCCTTCAGATGCTGAATTGGCTGGTGGGTCGGGGTACGACTGCCTGCCTCGAATTGAGTCTGATGATTCGACACCCTCGGAGGCGCAACCAGTCGATCCTCGAAGGGTTGAGGACGCCACAGCGCAGGCTCTGAAAGATGCCGAACTTCAGGGTGGAGTTTCTGCACGCGAGGCGTCAGCAGTTGATGCGCGGCCGGTCGAGCAGACCCTCGAAGCGGTACGCACCCCAACGGTTGAGGGCGATCCCAAG
>DORQ01000046.1:3089-3766 GCA_003514205.1 Acidimicrobiaceae bacterium | reverse complement strand
GACCCGAAGCTTGGCGATGACCCGAAGCTTGGCGATGACCCGAAGGGCGGAAGCGACCCCTGTGGACCATCGGGCGGCCCCGAAGGAGCAGGCCCTTGTAACAGCCTGACCACAGTTGCCGTTCCGAGCCCTCCTCCGGGGAAGGGCTCGATGTACTCGCCCGCCCCCGAGTCGTGGGTGAGTTCGACACCGTCGAGTGGGGCAGCTGCCCGGCAGGTGTTCTCGCCTGCCTCAGGCACTGAGTTCCGCATCAACCCAACGACTGGCGCAGAGGAAATCCATGTCATCGCGCACGCGTGGGATGACATCAACAACGCTCCCTGGGGTCACACCGTTCGGGTCACCTGGGAGCGGATCGGCCAGAGCAATGTCGTGTACGACTTCCCGTTCTATGTGGGATTCGATCTGTACCACTTCATCAAGTGCTACACGAACAATCCGAACGGCGACAACAATGTGTTTGCGTTTGACCACTGGATTCCAGTCCCACCGCTCGCCGAGCCAGGTGCTGCAATTCGAGTCGAGATTGTTGGACCGGGCTTCAGCCTGATTGGTGGAGACCGTCGGATTCTTCACATCGCTGGTTCCAACGGAACTCCAGGGCCCGGTGCCACAACGAGTGGCGCGTCTCCGGCAAATACAGTCATCTCCCCAGCAGTAGGACTTGCCCTCGGGGC
>DORQ01000046.1:2576-2787 GCA_003514205.1 Acidimicrobiaceae bacterium | reverse complement strand
CTGCGGATATCTCGCTCGTACCTGGCCAGTGGGGAACTACCACGATTCCTGGGCAGACACTCACGTTGCCGATGGCTTGGCCGCTCCCCGATATCAGCGTCACCATTCCGCCGCGAACCGTTGGGTCAGGACCGCTGGACAATGAGAACCGCTTGAGAATCAGCCTTTCGGCCAACAACTTCAGGGTGAAAGGAATCGTGAGCTATTCGCC
>DORQ01000046.1:0-2409 GCA_003514205.1 Acidimicrobiaceae bacterium | reverse complement strand
GGACTTCATGCAGTGCCCGGCTCAGCGTTCGTGACGACCGACCTTCGAGTTGAAAGCGTCACGATCAACTTCACCGACAGTTGGCTTGATATCTGGCAATGGCTCTATGACCTTCTCCTCAACGAGGAGTCACTGGATGAGGCAATCACCTCAGTGCTTCAGATTGGCGATGTGTTGATCGCCCCGTTCCTCAATGGGACAGGCACAACCGGATCGATTGCCACCGCACTCGACGGCATTCTTGCCACGCGAATCACTGCGATTCAAAACACTCTTGGATCGGGTGTCAGCCTGCCCGGTGGCGGTGGCTTCTCCGTTGGGAACATTGGATTCCTCAATGCTTGCGCTCCCATGGGTTGCCAAGGCGGTGAGATTCTCATGTCCGCACGAGGCTTGGAGACGATGGCCTCAGCGTCCATCAATGACACGCTGCCGGCCGGAGCTCCGAGGCGCTTCCCGTTTGTGTATGCGCCACCACAGAGTCCAGGAATAGCGAGCTTGATTCAGACTCGAACCTCTCCAAGCGGATTCGCGTTCGACCTCGGGCTCTTCGTCAATGGCGCACTCCTCAACCATGGCTTCCGGGCTCTGGCCGAGGGAGGACTGCTCGATCAGGCCCTCACTGTCGCTGGAGGTCAGGTGCAGCTCAGAGCGCTGGCAGCACCGCAGTACCTGCCGGGAGCGGGGACTGGGGGCAAGCCACTCAACATCCTGATCCCCAACTTGCTGATTACCAACTCCGCAGGAACCCGCGTGACAGCAGACCTTGCGTTGGGTGTTGACGCGACAGTCGACCCAGGCACGGGTCAGCTCGTGCCAACCGCGGACGTGGGATTCAAGTTCACTGTCTTGGGTTGCGAGGGCGGACCGGTGTTGTGTGACCTCACCAACAGCGCTGTTGTCGCGGCACTGCAGGACGCCATCCTGCAATATGTGGTCAATCCGCTGCTCGCGAACTCGATCGGCCAGATTGCATTGCCCTCGGTGTTGGGCCTAGTGGTGAGCGGCGCCAAAGTGGAGTCCATTGGGGGCACGCTGGCTGTCATGGTCAATGCTGCTCCGTCTCCGAGGGCGACTGCGACTGCTGCGTTCTCAGGCGGCAATCCACACACGGCTCCGACGAGCTTCTCAACCACGGTGAACCCGGCATTCTTCCCTGGCTCGGGGGCGTACTCAGTGCATTGGGTCATTATCGACGGTGTGGATGGAAGTGTGGTTGTCAACGTCACGAACAATTCCACCACCATGAATCTCGATGCGGAAGACTTCACGACCGACACTTGGGAGCCGTGTATCCGACTAAAGAGCGCGGATGTTCAGGTGACGGTCACCCGTGGTGGCTACAGCGCCACTGCCACTGCGTCGGCTGAGAGGGATTGGTTTGTGAACTCAAACCTCCCCTGCTGAGCGATCGCATTCATTTGCGAGGGCGGCATCCCGAGTCTGCATAGACGTTGGGATGCCGCCCTCGGCGCGTTCGGGGGAGGCGAACTCGCTGAGCGCTGCCGGCGGAACCGCGCGGCAGTGCGCATCTGTACCCGAGGAGTGAACTAGACAGGAGGGCATGAGAAACTTCGAGATGCCGACGCGACATGTGACTCGCGCGTTGGCAGCACTGATCGCGTGCGCCGCGCTCCTGGGCTGTTCCTCAAGCTCGGAGAACGCATCGGTTGCGGGTACAGCCGTGGAGCGAACCTCAAGCACTGAACCAGGAGCAGTCGAGACCACCACGACGCTGCCAATTGCTGGCGCTCCCAGCGGGAGCTTCACGGCACCCGACGGGCGAGACTTTGAGATCACGGTGGAGGGTGCGGTGCTGCACTACCAGGCAGTAGTGCCAGCGCCGAGTCCGTCCACGACTCAGGCGGGAACGACAACCGAGGTCGAGGTCGAGGCCGAGGTGTCGGTTGGATCTGCATTCATGGTGACGCGCGGGGTGGAGTTGCTCGGCGCAGAGATGCGCGATGGAGGCACCCTCGCGCTTCGATTCGCATGCCAACAGGACGACCACGACCAAGTGTCTGCAGTGTCGATGCTTCACACCGACGATGTCTTGTGGGTCTTTGGTGAGGTCGAGAGTGAGGGTGGTGGCAACCCGTGTAGCGAATCGTCGGAGCTAGCGGTAGAGGTTCCTATCCCGGCAGATTGGGCCACCTCGCGCGAAGTGAAGGGTTCTGACAAGCCCCTCTAGGCCAAGGTTCCCAACTGGTTCTAAACTGACGCTCCGTCAGAAACGGTCGCCCATCGGGTGGCTCTACAGTTCCAGGGGGACGTCGATGTCCGAAGTAGCGAGGCCAGCAGAAAACGAATCATTGTGGTCGCCGACCTTGTGGGGCCTCGTTGAGGCCCGAGCAGCGGCAAGTCCAGATGCGATTCTCGCCGTTGACGAGGATGGCCGGCACATGACGT
>DORQ01000171.1 GCA_003514205.1 Acidimicrobiaceae bacterium | reverse complement strand
GTCCTGAGCGTACGCAAGGAGGTGCCGCTGTTTGGTGGACTCAAGGACCGAGAGCCCCGTCGTCGTTGCGAGGTACTGAGCGTCGCGGCCCTCGCCCTCTCGGGTAAAGAGTTCCTCGGCGACCAGCCGGCGAAGGCAACCGCGGATCTGGTCGTCAGACAGCCCAACGGCCTCCGCGACACGATAGATCTCCGAGGCTCGAAGAGATCCGTCGCGATGGGTCAACCCAAGGACCATGAGTCGGGTGGGCGGGGCCTCAGGGCCGGGTTCGATGAGATCCTCGGGTGCGGTCGATTTTCCACCGGTCGTTTCCATCACGACCACCATGGTGGCTGTGGGGAGGAGGTGATGTCAACGTGAGTACTGCTGTTTGTCCCTCAGCTGAGGTGAAGGCCGCACTCAGTCTTGCCTCGCCCTGCCCATCGTCCTGATCGTGGGTCTTCCCCTTCGGGCACTGGCTGTGTGCAGGGTTGGCAACCGATCGAACCGTATCCCTGATCTAGGAGCGGGTTGTAGGGGATGTCATGTTCTGCGAGGTAACTGTCGCAGTCGTGTTGGGTCCAGTTTGCAATCGGATTCACTTTGATGAGACCGCGGATGTCACGTCCAACGATTGGCGCAGTCGCACGACTTGCTGCCTCGTCGCGGCGAAGCCCACTCATCCATGCGGCTTTCCCGTTGAGTGCTCGGTCCAATTGGCCCACCTTGACCGCAGAGCAGCAGTTCTCGGGGTCGGCTTTCCAGAGTTCCTCTGCATGATGGGCGACTGTCATCATGCGGAGATTGAGTCCATAGTGCCGTCGGATCCGTTCAACGGTCTGCAGGGTCTCAGGGAAGTGGTACCCGGTGTCGATGAAGATCACCTCAATCGCTGGGTCCACCTTGACGGAGAGATCAATCAGAAGTGCGTCGGCCATGGAGGCAGCCAGCGAAAGGTACGGCCCAAACGAGTCGGCAGCCCACTTGATGATGTTGTGAGCTGGCCAGCGCTCGAAGGTCTGGTTGAGGTCGGCCAACTCCTCGTCGGAAAACACTTTCGGCTCAAAACGCAGCCCCGGCAGGGCAACAGAGGTGTCGCTCATCAGACGGCGCACTCCGACTCGCCGAGCTCAACTTCATACGGGCCGGTTTCGTCGTAGTCGACGTAGAAGTCAGGCCCATCCTCTGGCGTGGGGAAGACGTCGAGGTCCTTGAGTTCGGCAGCGATTGCCTTGGCTCCACCCGATCGATCCATCCAGCTGCGGAATTTCTCCCCAGCCTCGCGCTCCTCGGCGAACTTGGCGACGACCCGAACTACTGCGGCAGGCGCGTTCTTCGCCGGAAGCCGCAATGCCTTCTCGCCAAAGTGGATTGACTCCTCGCCGACATACCCGCCCAAGAGCATCTGATAGCCCGGTGCGCTGACACCGTGTGCCCGTCGTTCCGCTCCGAAGAAGCCGATGTCTGCAATGTGGTGTTGTCCGCAGGAGTTCGTACACCCGCTGATGTTGGTGCGAATCCCCCCAACCTCGGCAAGGCCTGCATCTTCGAGCGCTTCGGAAATCGCGTCAGCAAGCCCTCGGGATTGGGTGACAGCGAGGTTGCACGTGTCCGCGCCGGGACACGCGACGACGTCCCTCGAGAGTTCTGCGCCCGGAAGGGCCATGCCGAGCTTGCTGAGTCGATCGAAAAGGACGGGCAGTTGACCCTCGCTCAAACCCCGAAAGACCAAGTTCTGACGGTTAGTGATCCGAACCTCAGCGCCGAGCTCTCGTGTGATGGCTGCGAGGCCCCGGAATTGATCGGAGGTCACATCGCCGAGTCGGGACCACGCGTACGCGGAGACGGTCCCATTCGACTCGCCGCGGACAACGTTTGCCTGTTCCCACCGTTCGTATGGTGCGTTTGAGCGAAGGCTGACAGGAGTGCCCTGGCCCATCGGAGTCGCCGCAACACTGCTAGATGCTCCAGCCGGCGTATCGCCCCATTCCTGCACAACGGCGGGAATGCCACCTGGCCACGAGGAGGAGGCCGGAAGAAGCCGGCGGATGGCGAGGATGCGCTCGCGTACTTCCTCAACACCTTGGTCCGCCACGACCCACTTCAGCCGGGCCCGAAGCTTGTTCTTGCGGTTTCCGGTCTGTTCGAAGACCCTCAGAATTGCCTCAAGCGTCGGAAGGAGGTCCTCTCGCGCCGTGAACTCTTCGAGCGCGTAGGCAGGATGCGGATTTGCACCCAGTCCGCCAGCGATGAATACCCGAAATCCGGCCTCCTTCTGGCCGTCCTCCAGCGTTCTCGTGGTGGCGATGACTCCAGCGTCGTTGAACATCGCCTGCCCGCAGTCAGTTTCGCAGCCGCTGAAATTGATCTTGAACTTCCTGGGAAGCCGCTGCGCGATCGGGTTGCGAAGAAAATGCCGATGGGCGGCTTCTGCCCAGGCAGTGATGTCGAGTTGTTCGTGGGGGCACGCTCCGGCGAGGTGGCAGCCTTGGACATTACGAACTGTGTCGCCGCAGGCCTCCCGGCTTGTCAGGCCGACGAGTGCAAACTCTCGAAGAAGATCTGGCACTCGAGTGAGTTCGACGAAGTGAAACTGAAAGTTCTGCCGAGTCGTGATGTGGCCCCAGCCCCGGGAGTACTCATCAGCGACCCGAGCAAAGCACTCAAGCTGTTCGGCGGTGAGCTTGCCATAGGGCGACTTGACCCGCACCATTTGTTTGGTTCCGCCTTGGCGTTGGCCATAGATGCCGTTGTTCAGTCTGAAGACTCGAAAGACGTCATCCTCGATCTCGCCGGCTTGATAGCGAGCAAGCATCGTTTCGAACTTCTCGATATCGGCGCTGATCGCTGGGTCGATCTCAATAACTGGCACGGTGGGCCTCCGGTTGCTCGGAGTCCAGTATCTCTAATTCCGACCAAGTAGGTCAAGAATTGGGTAGTGACCACTCGCCAAGCATCTCAGCGACCTCGAAGGCAAGGTCCAGGGACTGTCGTCCATTCAATCGAGGGTCACAGATAGTCTCGTATCGAAGTTCGAGTTCCTCGTCGGAGAGCTTCTCGCCACCGCCGAGGCATTCCGTGACGTCGTCGCTGGTGAGTTCGACGTGGACACCTCCGGGCCACGTGCCACACCCGCGATGGACTGCGAAGTAGGCGCGCAGCTCGGCAAGGATGGCATCGAAATGTCGAGTCTTCCTGCCAGTTGCGGAGGTGAAGGTGTTGCCGTGCATTGGGTCGCAGCTCCACACGACGCAGTGGCCGTCGTTGGTGACTGCCTCGACGAGCGGGGTGAGCGATTGCTCGACGTTCTCGGCGCCCATTCTGCTGATCAACGTCAATCTTCCGGGAATTCGCTCAGGGTTGAGGGTCTCGCAAATTCCGAGGACCTCCGCTGGAGTGGTGGTCGGACCTATTTTGCAGCCAACCGGGTTCTTGATCCCACGAAAGAACTCGATATGGGCACCATCGAGGTCGCGGGTTCGCTCGCCGATCCACACCATATGGGCGGAGCAGTCATACCACTCCGCAGTAATGGAGTCCTGGCGGGTGAGTGCCTGCTCGTACCCCAGAATGAGTGCTTCGTGACTGGTGAAGAAATCAACCTCATGCAAGCTCGGGATGGTCTCAGTGGTGAGGCCGCAGGCCGCCATGAAGCGAAGCGCTCGGTCGATATCATTCGCCATCTGTTCGTAGCGACCCCCTTCTGGTGACTGGGCGACGAACTCTTGAGTCCACGCGTGGACGCGGTGAAGGTCTGCAAAACCGCCTTTGGTGAAGGCGCGAAGGAGGTTCAAGGTGGCGGCCGATTGGTGATACGCGGCAATCAATCGTTGCGGATCGGGAACACGCGCCTGCAGCGTTGGCCCCGGATCATTCACAATGTGACCCCTGAATGATGGAACTTCGACGCCATCTACTAGTTCAGTATCCGACGATCTTGGCTTGGCGAACTGGCCAGCGATTCGGCCAACTTTCACCACCGGCACCCCGGCGGAATAGGTCAGTACTGCGGCCATTTGCAGAATGATCTTGAGCCGTTCTCTGATCGAGACGGCGTTGAAAGCGTCGAAGGACTCCGCGCAGTCCCCTGCTTGAAGGAGAAGGGCCTCGCCATTGGCGACTCGTGCGAGCTGAGTGCGAAGGTCACGCGACTCGCCGGCGAAGACCAGTGGCGGGTAGCCAGCCAAGGTTTCCAGGGTTGAGTGGATCTGCGCTTCGTCAGGCCAGTTTGGCTGTTGCAGCGCCTCGTGCGACTGCCATGAGGACGGGGACCATTGGTTCTCCATAGGGCTCCAGTTTGGTCGAAGGAACTGGCCCCGCCCAACCGAGTGAGGAATCCGAGCATCTCACTCGATCATGGGCCAAATGACCCAGGGAGTGCAGGTGACTCTCCTTGCTGTGTTCTCTTTACATTTGGTGACGTTTCAATACAGTGAGTGTGTCCCCGACGTACTGGAAGGGTCTTGTCACAACAAGGCACAGGAGCACCACATGAAAAATCTCAACACTTCACTCAGGATGACCGTAGCCGCAGCAGTTGGCGTGTGCGGGGTTGGTTTTGGGGCGGCCATGCCGACAGCATCCTCGGCCGAGCAGGAATGTGCAGTCCGTAGCTTCGAGAACAACCTGCTCGTATACGGCGGCGCCGTGTTCACCGAGGACCAGTTGATTTCGCTGCCTGCTGGCAACGTGTCGATCGTAAACGCGCTGTCTTACGACGGCTATGAGGGACGACGCAATGTCACCCAGCTTTCGGAGCGGTGGGAGTTGCAGTTCGTGAATGCTGCAGGCGAGGTGATTGCCACCTCGAACATGACTGGCGACGTGCCAGACCTCTTGGATGAGGCCTGGTGGGAAGGAAGCCTCGGGACTGTCTCCTTGGGTGAACCGGCTGTTGCCGTGCGGGCCCACCATCGCGCAGACGCGCCAGCTGATGGGTCGCCCAACAGCGTTCATCCAATCAGTGTGAATCTGTGTTTCGCTCCTCGAGAAGAGACGACGACTTCAACCACGTCGACGACCTCGACGACCTCGACGACGTCCACGACGGCGGCCACCACCACTGAGGCGCCCAAGACCACCACCACCACGGCGGCCACAACGACCGTCGCTCCAAATGCGACCACTACTGCGGCCGGGCCCACCACGACCGTCGCCACAAGCGTGCTGCCA
>DORQ01000183.1:15340-25082 GCA_003514205.1 Acidimicrobiaceae bacterium | reverse complement strand
CCTCGACCTCAGCGCGGTCTCGTCCGCGACGTCGGCGCCGTCGGCCCCGACCGGCACCATCGAGATCTCCGTCTTCGTTCGCTCCACCAGACACATACGGCTGTGCTGAATCGTTTGCCGTGATCTGCTCACGCCCCGACGCTGCGGGCCGAGATTCGTCAGGCTTTGCGGTATCGCCGACATCGACGGCGGTGGAGTTTGCCGAGACTGGCCCCGAGGTCACAGAAGAAACATCGTCACTGGCGCTGCTCTCAGAGGACCCAGCCTCTGTCCGAGATGGTTGCCGACGAGACTGGGCTCGGGCGGTGTCGCGGCCGCTCGACGCAGGCCGAGATCCGCCCTCGTTCGTAGCGGAGCGAGTCGGAGCAACATCACTCTGTGAGGGCTCTGCCGCCGAAGCGATGATCGAGAGTTGCGTCGAGTCGATCAGACCATTGCCTGTTTCCGTACCCTCCACCTGGGAGGTTCCTCGACTGGGGGTCCTATCACCATCAACTCGCTGACCTGAAGCCGGCTCGGCGCTGCCAGCTCCGGGCTGGGAACCAGTGACTGCGGCATCTCCTGATGCCAAGCCGACGGTTGACTGCGGGGCCGTTTCCCCAGCCTCAGTGTCGCTCACCCCGGTGAGCGCCAAGATGAGATCTACGATCTCCGCCTTCTTCATCCGTGAGGCCGGTTTTTGCCCGAGCACTTCGGCGATAGTCGCAAGTTCAGCACGATCTTTGCGGGTGAGAGCCGTGCGCTCAAAGGTATTGTCGGAATCGGTCACGATGTGGGAGTCCTCTTTCATGGGGACAGACGCGGGCACCATTCAGCTCAGCGTCGCGTTGGGGGGTTTCATCTCGCATGCTCAGCACGAGCTAGCGGTGGACAAAGGGTTCACAGCCGTTTGAGATGTAAGGCCGCTGCTTGAGAACTCTAACCCCAGAGGAACAGTACGGCAACCACAGCCCCGGGCCGATTCCACGCTGGGCTACCGAATCGCAAGGACGTCACTGCTGATGTGCCGCTCGCAGGGATCTACGCAGATCCATCACAACGACACATTCGCGCGGACTATCTGCCGAACTGCTGCGACATCGTTGGGACAACGTTCGAATCGTTCAGGTCGCTCAAAGAGATCAGACAGACCCACTGGAAGTTCGGGCGAATGCCCTGTCGCTTGCTTGACCGCATCTGGGAACTTTGCTGGGTGTGCAGTACCCAAGCAGATCAGCGGAGTCTCAGTCGATCGACGAAGGGACCGCCCCACTCCGAGCCCGACCGCCGTGTGCGGATCGATCTGCACGCCTGTTCGTTCGAAATGGGCTGCCATTTCGGCAACGCACTGCTCATCTGAATAGCGACCAGCAACGAACCGCTCCGACAGCCAGTCCAATCGGTGCTGTTCGACTGAAACTGAACCCTCGCCTCGAAACTGCATCATCATCTCCGACAGCGCCGAGCCGTCTCGACCCACCATGTCGAACAACAGTCGTTCGAAGTTTGACGACACCTGAATATCCATCGACGGACTCAGGGTTGGTACGACCTCTTGGAGCGCCATGACCCCGGACTCGAAGAAGCGGGTCAAAATGTCATTGGTGTTCGACGCGATCACCAACTGATCGACTGCCAAGCCCATCTGCATGGCGCCATAGCCAGCAAACACATTTCCAAAGTTGCCCGTGGGAACACAGAAGCTGACCGGACTCGTTGCCTCACGACCAAGGCGCTGGTTCACTGCCCCGGCGCTCGTTACGTAATAGACAATCTGCGCCATGACTCGCGCCCAATTGATCGAGTTGACTGCTGACAGGTTCTGTTCCCTACGGAATGCTTCATCAGCAAAAAGGGCCTTAACGATGTCTTGACAGTCGTCAAAGGTCCCGTCGATAGCAAGATTGTGCACGTTGGCAGAGGTCACTGTCGTCATCTGCCGGCGTTGCACCTCCGAGGTTCGACCGTAGGGGTGAAGAATAAAGATGTCGATGTGCTCGCGGTCTTTACAGGCATCAATGGCAGCGCTCCCAGTGTCTCCAGAGGTTGCCCCAACAATGGTGATTCGCTCACCCCGCTTGTCGAGTTCGTGGTCGAACAACCTTCCCAGAAGCTGCATTGCTATGTCTTTGAACGCCAGGGTAGGGCCCCAATAGATCTCCGCGAGCCATTGGTTGTCGCCCACCTCCGACACGGGAACGACATCGGGCTCCGATCCCGGAGGCGTATGAAATGTTGCATATGCCTCGCTGATGATCTCGGCGAACTCGGATTTCGACAGCGATCCCTCAACGAACGGCCACATCACTGCGAACGCCGTGTCTACATAGGATGCGCCAGGTGGAATGCTCGGCAGCGCCGGCCACGACTCAGGCACAAAGAGCCCTCCATCGCTCGCGAGACCCTCGAGAAGGACATCGGCGAAAGAGAGCGGTTCTGCGCCTCCGCGAGTGCTGATGTAGCGCATCGCTAGCGATGACTCTCGACGACTCGAAGCACCGAGTTCACCCGGCGGACCGAACTGAGTGCAGACAACTCCTTGAGCGTTGCCTGAAGATCAGACTCCCCGGCATCGTGGGTGATGAGGACGATCCTGGCGTGTTCCTCTAAGCCTTCTTGCTCCATGGACCGAATTGAGACGCCGTGAGCGCCAAAGACGCCCGCTACTGCAGCAAGGACTCCTGGTTCATCTGAAACGTCGATGTTCAAGTAGAACGAGCTCGAGAGTTCATCGATCGAACGAATTCGTTCGCGTACCAGTTTTCCAATCGAGGCATGCGTTCCCTTCACCAAGTTGTGGCTCGCATCGATCACGTCGCCGAGCACAGCCGAGGCCGTGGGGAACCCACCGGCGCCGCGACCGTAAAACATCAAGTCTCCAACAGCGCCGCCCTGAACGAAGACTGCGTTGAAACTCCCACTGACGGACGCAAGCGGGTGCTCGATAGGCACCATCGCAGGATGAACCCGCACTGCGACCGAACGGTCCTCGAACCGCTCGCAGATCGCCAGCAGCTTGATTCGATACCCCATCTGAGCCGCGTACGCGATGTCAGCTGCCCCAACATTGGAGATACCTTCGTGATACACATCGCCAGCGACAACCCGTGCACCGAAGGCTATTGACGAGATGATGGCGGCCTTCGCCCCAGCGTCATACCCCTCGACATCAGCCGTTGGGTCACGTTCTGCGAAGCCAAGACTCTGCGCCTCGGCGAGCGCCGCTGCGTAGCTCGTGCCGTGCTCTGTCATCTGCGACAGAATGAAGTTCGTCGTGCCGTTGACGATACCCATGATCCGGCTCAGGTCCTCGCCGACCAATGACTCCCGGAGTGGCCGGACAATTGGAATTCCGCCCGCCACTGCTGCCTCGAACAACAGATCCACACCAGCGTCTTCCGCGATGCCGAACAACTCCGAACCGACATTCGCAAGTAGTTCCTTGTTGCCAGTCACCACTGGCTTGCCAGCTTGTAGCGCGGTGGTGATGTACTCCCGGGCTGGCTCGATGCCACCAATGACCTCCACGATGAGGTCAATCGCTGGGTCCGTGACCATTGCGAGCGCATCGGTGGTGAAGCGTTCGGCACCTCCTCCAACTTCACGAGGTTTCGAGAGGCTGCGAACTGCAATCTTCGTGACCTCGAGTCGCAGACCGGTTCGGTTCGCTATTTCCGCAGAGTCTCGGTCGATGAGGGTGATGAGGGCTGCACCCACGTTTCCACAGCCAAGAACACCGACATTGATCGTTTTCGTTTCCACGGCTGATTACGCTACAAGCGTCCGGCCTCAACGGGTGACGGCTTTTCCAAAAGACTCACGAACTCGCTCGCACTTTGGGGGTAGCCGTAGAAATAGCCCTGAGCGAATTGCACCTCAAGCGCATCAAGAACATCTCGCTCTGCTGCCGTCTCCACTCCTTCAACGATGCAATCCACCGAGATTGCAGCCGCCAGCGAGATCGTCGACGCGAGTATCTGCCATGCTCGTGGATCCAGCTCAGCGCCCCTGAGGAGACCTTGGTCGACCTTGATACCGTCAACGACCAGCGATCTGAGGCGGCCCACTGATGAGTGACCAGTACCAAAGTCGTCGAGCACAACCCTGAAACCAAGTTCGTGAGCCCGGACCAAAACGTGAGAAAGATCTGAGGCGGCCTCAAGAGAATCCTCGGTGAGCTCAACAACAATGGTGTTCAGATCGATGCCGTGCCGGGTGGCAAGCGCCGCGACTTCCTCAATGGATCCCTCGCGAAGTAGTTGGCGCGGTGACATGTTGAGCAAGAGGCCCAACTCGCCCGCCCCTGATTCACGAACAATCTGACCCCAACCAGCAAGCGCTGAGTTCAGGGCGATGTCCAGTACATCGTCAAGAAGCGAAAGGTCCGTGATCAGCGGAAGGAACGAACCGGCAGCGAGCACCCCTGCCTCGGGGTGAACCCAGCGAATCAATGCCTCGGCACCGACGACTGCGCCAGTCTGGGTGGAGACGATTGGCTGGAACCAGCTGACCAGCTCGTGTGCAGCTCCAAGACCCATCACCGCGCTGTGAGTATCGGCTCGGTCCGTGGCGGGGGCCACGATCGGTTGCAGTGGGCCGGGACCGATCGGGCTGGATTGATCCTGCGTCGCCGATGGGTCTTTTCTGGCGTGGGAGATCAACCCCGAGCCTCGCAGATCGACCTCAACAAGTTCCACTGGCTCAAGAGCAAGGTTCTGGGGCTGGGGTATGGAGTTCGTCGTCATCGCTGGGCTCGCATCGACTGCCGTGAGGCTATGAGCTGGGCTCTCCCAGCCGAGGACCGTCCTCGAAACATCTGAACTCGACGGGTGCACGAAGACCACGATCACCCGGTCACCGTCCCAGGTGGTTGCACGCATCGAGATCCGTACCAGTGTTGCCGGGTCAATGGATGCGAGCCAATCGAACTCGGCCTCATCCTCGTACCCATCCAGCAAGGTAGCCAGTGTCTGTGCGGGGTTAGCACCTGCGGCGAGGGGATACTCGAACGGAAGGTCGAGCATCATCCACTCAAAGACCCTCCCCGGCTGTCGCCAATGCTCATTCGTTGCGAGCATCTCGCCGCCGTGGCCGAAAACTGCTCCAGGAACTGGCGACAATTCAATGAGCTGATCGATGTACATCGCAGTGAATCCCGCACGCCGGTGGAACAGTGGCCGAGCCGACTCTATTGCGAAAGTGCACCGCCGCTGAGGACCCTCCTCACCGTATGGTTCAATCCGAGTCAGGAACCTCAAGTGCGACAAGATCCTCAAGTGTTTCTCGACGCGCTACGCACCTCGCTTGGCCGTCACGAACAAAGACCACTGCGGGACGAGGCACCCGGTTGTAGTTCGATCCCATCGAGTAGCCGTAGGCACCCGTCACCGGGGTACACAAGATGTCACCGACCTCCAGTCCCGCAGGGACTTGAGCCTCCCGGACCAGAACATCGCCAGACTCGCAGTGCTTGCCGACGACACGAACAATGTCGGGGCGTGGTGCAGTCACCGCACGAGGGAGGAATGCTTCATACCCCGAGCCGTAGAGCACTGGACGAGGGTTGTCACTCATTCCTCCATCGACTGCGACGTAGGTTCGAACTCCAGGGATCTCCTTGACGGTGCCAATGGTGTAGAGAGTGACCCCGGCCTGCGCTGCGATTGACCGGCCAGGTTCGGCACCAATGACCGCAGTGATTCCCTCCTCGCGAACAGCATCGAGGATCGCCTTGGCCCATTGCGAAATGGTTGCGCTCTCCTCGCCAGCGACGTAGGCAACACCCAATCCACCACCTACGCAGAACTCTTCTAGATCCAGCTCACGCACTAGCGGAGCCACCAGACGCACGGCCTGGGCGAAGTTGGCGACAGAAAACACCTGCGAACCGATGTGCATGTGCAATCCAATGAGGTGCATCTGCGGCGATGCCGCGGCGCGCCTCGCAGCCATAGCGGCCGCTCCAGATGACCAACCGAAACCGAACTTCGAGTCGAGTTGACCTGTCTGAACCTCCTCGAAGGTGTGGACCTCGATCCCAGGCGTCACTCGTACCATCACCCGTGGTGGAGCGAGCCCTTCGGTCACCAGCCACTCGATCCGGTCCATCTCTTCGAAACTGTCGATAACAATCAGCCCGATGTGGTTCTGGAGCGCAAAGGCCAACTCCTCAGTGGACTTGTTGTTGCCATGGAACACGCACTGTGCAGCCGGCACCCCAGATCGCAGCGCCACAAAGAGCTCACCTGCAGAGGCGACATCGATTCGAAGTCCCTCCTCATTCACCAGTTTCGCCATCGCCCCGCAGAGAAACGCCTTGCTCGCATAGGCAGCGTGCTCGCCAAAGCCAGCCCGAGCCTCGCGACACCGCGCTCGAAGGTGTTCCTCGTCGTATACAAAAAGGGGAGTACCGAACTCAGCCGCAAGATCTACCACCCGCAGCCCTCCAATCAGGAGATGATCGTCACCGTCAACCTCCGCCGTGTCGGGAAGGAGGTTGAGATCGAGAGGTGCTGAGTCGCGTTCGCCGCTCACATCGACTCCGGTGCTGATGCGCCCAGCAGATTCAGCCCACAGCGCAGACCGACTCGAGCAGCTTCGCCGAGCCACAGGCGGGCCTGCTGGAGATCTGCGGGAACATCATCTCGGAGGATCGGGCAGTCGTGGTAGAACCCGTGGACCTCGCTGGCGAGCTCGCGTACCCACGAACTGACCTTGTGCGGAGCCCGCTCCCTCGCTGCGAGCTCGACAACCTCAGAGAAGTTGTTGAGCACACGCAGGACTTCGAGCTCACGAGGGTGAACCAACGGTTCGAGCACAGCCTGAGCGAGATCGATTCGCTCGATGCCCTGTGCGCTGGCCTTTGCTGCCACCGAACAGAGCCGGGCATGAGCCATCTGGACATAGAACACAGGGTTGTCCATCGACTGCTCAGCGATGACTCCAAGGTCGACTGTCTGAGGCGAATCAATCGATTGCAGGAGGTAGACCAGCCGAGTCGAGTCTGCACCAACCTCGTCAATAATGTCGCGCAGTTCGATGATGTTGCCGGCTCGCTTGGAAATCTTGACTTCCTCGCCGTTCTTCAGAAGCTTGACGAGTTGAGTGATTCGGATATCGAGCTGCTCAGCGCGGTGCCCGAGCGCCGAAATCGCCGCGTGCATGCGTTTCACATACCCGTGATGATCGGCGCCCCAGACATTGATCAACAGATCGAAGCCGCGAGCGAACTTGTCTCGGTGATAAGCGATGTCAGGAAGGAGATAGGTGAAGCTTCCGTCGCTCTTCACCAGCACGCGATCCTTGTCATCGCCATACTGGGTAGAGAGCAACCAAATAGCTCCATCTCGATCCTCGATCATCGATCGTTCGCGGAGGTCGGCGAGTGTTTGTTCGATTGCTCCAGTGTCCATCAACGACCGTTCGCTGAACCACACATCGAACACAACGCCGAGCTCGGCAAGCACTGCTCGTTGGTCATCGAGCGCGCAGCGGTAGCCATGCTCGGTAGCAGCCTCGACATCGCCACTCACCGCGATTTCCGGATCGAGTGAGGAAGCCCATTCGGTGATGTACTCGCCGAAGTAGCCACCCTCTGGTGGTTCCTCCCCACGAATACGGGCGAGAATCGACTCGCCGAGTTTGAGCATTTGGGCGCCTCGGTCATTGATGTAGAACTCGCGTGCAACCGAGTAGCCGGCCCACTCAAGGACCCGAGCAACTGCATCGCCGTAGGTCGCGCCACGAGCATGACCGGCATGCAAGGGCCCTGTCGGATTCGCCGACACGAATTCCACCATCACGTTCGTCCCTGCGCCGACTGTTGATCGGCCAAACTGAGACTCACCCGCGTTGACAGTGTCAATCAATACCTGATGAAGCCATCCAGGGTTGAGATGGAAGTTAACGAAACCTGGCCCAGCGAGCTCGACACGCTCCACGTACTCTGGAAGACGCGCGTTCAGGGCATCGACCAGGGCGGTGGCGAGTTCCCTCGGGGGGCGTCCCGCCGCCTTCGCTGAAGCCATCGCAATATTCGACGACCAATCACCATGCTCACGTCGCGCTGGCTGCTCCAGATGAACCACTGCGGGAACGGCAATGCCAAGCGCCAACAGTTCGGACGTAAGGGCATCAGAAAGGTGCTGACGAATCACAGGGGCTCCTTGCGGTGAGCCATCGGCATGACTCACCGCCATGTACTGGCGACGAAGCCACGAATCGTATCGGGCGACCGCTGGTCCCCGTGAACTGATTTGCTGACCAGCCTCAGCGGCTAACCTATGCAGACCCCGCCCTCGTAGCTCAGGGGATAGAGCATCGCCCTCCGGAGGCGTGTGCGCGCGTTCGAATCGCGCCGAGGGCACTCAGATACTCAGCTGGTCTCGATCGACATCGCCAGTCTCTACTTGCAGGATTCACAACATCGATGACTGACTCAGCGGGGCTTGGCTCCCCCACCGCACGCACAACCGAATCCACTGAGGATCATCTGGTCGCAGTCCCCGACACACCGGAGCTCAGCGCACAGATAGCAGAGCTCAGTTCTGGCACGGCGGAGATCCTCCCCGCGGACGGTCTTGCAGACAAACTGCGAGCGGCCGCTGCCCAGGCACGCCCGCTCCGGGTGAAACTTGGAATAGATCCATCTGGCACTGAGCTCACCTTGGGCCACGCAGTCGTGCTTCGTAAGCTCCGGCAATTCCAGGATTTTGGCCACAAAGCCGTGCTCATTGTTGGCGACTTCACGGGCCGAGTCGGCGACCCCACTGGGCGCAACGAGACCCGCAAGGTGCTAACAGCTGAAGACACACAGAACAACAGCGCAACCTACCTCGACCAAGTGATGTCGATTCTCCGAGACGAACCCGAGTTGCTTGAAGTGCGCCGCAACTCCGAGTGGCTGAACGAGATGACATTTGGCGATGTGCTCGGTTATAGCCGACTCATGACGGTTGCGAGGCTGCTCGAGCGAGACGATTTCAACAAGCGCTACAACTCAGGCCAACCAATCTCGCTCATGGAGTTCATGTATCCAATGATGCAGGGGCTTGACTCAGTATTCATCGAGTCAGATATCGAGCTTGGGGGAACCGACCAGACCTACAACAACTTGGTTGGTCGAACGCTGCAGTCACAGCTTGGTCAGCAAGGCCAGGTTGTGATCACCCTTCCCCTGCTCAGGGGAACCGACGGCGCTGAGAAGATGGGGAAATCGCTCAGTAACTGGATCGGGATCGAGGAACCACCCAACGAACAATTCGGCAAGGTGGTCTCCATCTCCGACGACCTTGTTCAGCACTATGCGGAGCTGTGTTGCGCGTGGCCGGTCGCAGCGATCGAAGCCTCGAACGCGCTCCTCCAGCAGGATCCCTTCGCGGCAAAGCGTGCTGTCGCTGCCCGGATCGTGGAGCTCTACCACGGGCCTGAGGCTGCGACCGAGGCATCCCAGTGGTTCGACAAGAAGTTCCGCCACCGCGAACTTGTGGAGGAGAACCTCAACGAGTTTGGTCTCGCGGAGGAAGAGCAGCTCAGCCTCATCCAGCTTCTCGTCGACACAGCGCTGTGTTCATCCAAGGGTGAAGCAAAGCGAATGGTTCAATCAGGTGCCATTCGGCTCAACGGAGACAAAGTCGCCGCAGGAACTGACATGGTCATTACCACCTCGCTCCGAGGCGCAGTGCTCCAGCGAGGCAAACTTCAGGCGGTCAAACTCCGCTAACCGCTCCGTGGCTCCGCCGTTACGCGACGACAGGCTGGCTCG
>DORQ01000183.1:6172-15180 GCA_003514205.1 Acidimicrobiaceae bacterium | reverse complement strand
GGCTCGTCAGTGACACGAGGTCAAACGAGTCGTCGTTGGATTCACCGAGGTAATCGTCGCTCCATCATGGCGGCTCGCCCACTCAAGGAGCCCTCCTGACAACGAAGCTGCCTCGCTGACGGAATCAGATTGAGTGTCGATTCGAATACAGGAGCTCGCTCCATCTCGCCATGTCACGTACGCGTCACCTGCCCATCCGTTGGTGAGTGGGCTGACTGTCGCGTCGAGGCTGATGCCCTCAGCCAGAACCAAGGTCATCAGAAATCTCCCCCAGGTGCCAGCATTCACGACGGTGCCATCGGCGGGCGGAGTGGCAACCGCGACAGCCGGTTCGTTGCTGAGGTACTTGGCGGGGTCCCACGCCTGCTCCGCCGTGGTGGGATATCGGTCGAACATCGAATCAATTCCTGCATTACCACCGAGACCGCCGACAAATTGAGGGCCCTGCAGGTACGGAGCTTGGCTCAGGCTTAACAACGCTATGGGAACGGTGAGCAACTCTGGGTCGATCGGAAACGAGAGCTGCTCCAGCGTGCTTTGGAGTTGCTCCAGTGGTGGCAACGAGGCAACGAACGAACGCTGCGTTTGCACGGCATCGCCCTCCACAGCGACGAGGAACGACAATTGCGACTCGTTCAGGACTCCCTCGCCGAAGCTCTCATTGAGGCCAAAGAGCTGATCATCGAGCGCGTGGGTGAGTTCGTGGGCCACCACCTCCTTGCGGTACGGAGTGAGCTCGCTCCCACGGACCTCCAGGACCTTTGATACTGGGTCATAAAAGCCAACCACTGCCCCGCCGAATGCGATCCGATACTTCTGATACAAGCTGTCGGTGGGTTTCATCCACTCGAGCGCCTTGAACGCAACTTCATCAGTTGCAAGTCCTGGTTCTGCGCTCACGATGGAATCAAGAACGTGTTGTTGAAAGACCGCGTCTGGGACGAAGGTAACCGTTGGCTCGACCAGGAACTCATGGCCCCGAGAGTTCTCAACAAAGGCGACGATCTGTGCGACCTGTTCATCCCGAGTCAGTGGCGCTGGCGCTGGCGCACAACTTGCACCGACGACGACGACGAGGAGGAGCACTGCCGTGATCCTCGCTTGGAATCGATTCATCACACCGCTCATGCCGTTGTCCCCCTTAACGCGTTCTCAGGACATTACAGCTACAGAAGGATCGGGGCATCAGAACCTTGATGCTCAACTAGTGCATGCACGTGCCTGCTAGCCGCAGCTCACTCCCTTGGGTGGATCACCGATAGCGATGCCAGCCTGCGATTCGCCTTCTGGCACTCCGTTGTTCACTTCTGGCGTCGCTTGGCCTTCGGCAGGAACCGTGGTCGACCCTACGCCAGAACCAGCACCAGTTGCCCCTGTGTTCGAAGCCACACCTGGGACAACCGCAGTGCCCTGTGAAATTGTGGCTCCATCGCTGCCAAGCACCAGCGTGACCGTTCCCGAGGCTATGGAGGGATCCGGCGCCAGGGTCGGGCTGGGCGAGATGGCGGCTGCAACGAGACTGGCTTGCGCCTCAGCGCCGGGAGCAAATCGAAGCGTTGTTTTCGTCTGACGGTCAGAATTGCCGACCTCACCAATTCGAAAGCCATGGGTTGCAAGCAAGTCCGCCGCCGATCGGGCGAGACCTTGCTGTCCCGCCGCATTGTGCACATTGACCGTCAGGTTCGCTGCCGACAACACCGTCGTTGGCGGAAGCTCGACCTTGGTAGCGGGCCGCTTACCTCGGAAAATGTCGAGGATCTGTTCGCCGGCCGTCTGGTCAATCCGCAAAACATCGGCCCCGCCCCCGGTCCGGAACGGCTCTGTTGGTAGCCGATGCACCACCATTGCTTTGGCATTGAAGTCAGAGAACTTGCGAGCCAAATCGATGATGTCTGAAGTCCCTAGTGAGTCGTCGAGCTTCACTGATTCAATCGCCACGCCGATCAATGATCGAAGCGTTCCCACATCGTCAATGCCAAGCGTGGAGACCTTGCCAAGGCTATGGCGCAGGAAGATCTGCTGACGGGTGATGCGACCAAGATCCGCAGCCCCGTCCTCCTTCCAGGATTTCCCGTTGAAGACCTCCAAGTGGCGGGATCGAGCGAAGGCAAGTGCTTGTGAGCCCTCGAGAACATGGCAGCCCGGCTCATCGACCCTCAGTCCGGAATTTCGATCTCGAACAGGGTTGGAGAAATACAGAGGTACACCACCAATTGCATCGACAAGGCCCTTGAAGCCATTGAAGTTGACTTCCACATAGTGGTTGATCGAGATTCCAAGATTCTGGCGAATCGTGTCAATCAACAGTTGAGGGCCGTTGTTGTAGGCGGCGTTGATCCTTCCCCGTTTGCCATTGGGCGTCTTCACCCACAGATCTCGGGGAATCGACAGGAGCTCGATCGTCGATTTCATCGGGTCGACTCGTGCGATCAGAATCGTGTCGGCCCGTTGTCCGCCCGGTGGCCGTTCAGTCTCATTCCCGAAGATCGCAGCCGAATTCTCGTCCGTGTCGTCAATGTCTCGCGTGTCGCTTCCAACAAGGAGGAAATTCCTCGGTTGCTCCGCGACAACCGCGTCGACATCTGCTTTGACTCGTTCAATACTGTTGAACTTCTGCAGTCCGTAGACCACCACCGCGCCCAACAAAAGCAGCGCAACTGCCGCGAAGGCGAGAATGACCCGAAGTGTTCGCTGGCCGTTCGACGATCCACCGCGGCGTGCCCGTGCTGCACTGTGGCCTGAGGGAGCACCAGGTGGAATGTGCACGCGTGAACTGGAGGAGCTGGAGGAATCGACAATACGGCGGGACCTAGTCGGAGCTTCGGAAACGGAGCCAGCATCCCGCCGTCCCGAGTTCGGCGAGGCCTGTCCCCGACGCGAGGACGGCGCTCTCGACTCAGACCTCGTGGATCGCGACTGCGACTGAGGAGCTTGTGTCCGCCGCGACGGCTTCTGGGTCGACGGTTTCTGCCGCGTCGTCCGTTGCTGGGCCTCAGCGCCTCGCTTTTCCCCTGATGGCTGAGGGGTTGTCGAGCGCGGCTTGTGTTGACTCGCCTGCTTGTGTTCTCCGCTGGACGCTGCCACTCGGCGACCGGAACTAGCAGGCTTTGCCGACCTCGCTCCGGCTCCAGAACTTGGAGTGTTGGCACGACGCGGAGATCCAGATTCCGATGGTGGGCGGGACGTCGGCACGAAACAGGATCATAATCGAGTTCATTGCCGAGGCTCTGGCAGGCCGCAGGTTCTCTTCGGCAAGCGCCTCCCGGCTACTTCGGCTCCCGAGGGAGGCCGAGCACCCGCTCCCCAACGATGTTTCGTTGAATCTGGGAAGTTCCTCCCCAAATGGTCTCGGAACGGCTGAAGAAGAAGGCTGTCATCATCGGATGCACCGGATACCCCTCGCGAAGATCCATTCGTGCGACGCCTGGCCACGAACCATCAGCAGGTCCCGAATCAACCAACATCGCCGAGGCTCCCAGAATGCTCAATGCGAGTTCCAGTGCCTCTTTGTGCATTTCCGTCCAGAACATTTTGTTCGTGGCTCCAAGCGCAGCCGTACCGGCGTCACGCTTGCCATTGAGCGCTGCAGTCAGATTTCGAAGACCGTTGAATCTGAGGATCTGGATCTTTGTGTAGTACTTCGCCAGACCTTGGCGAATCTCGTTATCGTGAATCGAACCATTCTCCTCAGCCATCTTCACCATCTGGCGATACTCGGCTTCGAAACGCCGATGCCCAGTGGTGGCTGACATGCCCCGTTCAAACCCGAGCGTGTCGTTGGCCACTTTCCAGCCATTGTTCAAGCCGCCAACGACGTTGTCCTTGGGACACCGCGCATCGCTGAAGAAAACCTCGTTGAACTCGGCAGTGCCGTCGGGCTGCGTAATACCTCGTACCTCAACCCCTGGCTGATTCATGGGAACGAGCAGGTAGGAAATGCCCGCCTGCTTCTTCACATCGGGGTCGGTGCGTGCCAGTACGAAGCAGTAGTCCGCAAACTGCGCCTGGGTTGTCCAGACCTTCTGGCCGTTGATGACCCACTCCTCACCATCGAGGACTGCAGTGGTCTTCAGGGAGGCCAGATCCGAACCGGAATCTGGCTCAGAGAAGCCTTGGCACCACCGCATTTCGCCCTTGAGGATCTTGGGGAGGAAGAACTTCTTCTGCTCCTCAGTTCCGTTCATCAGAATGGTTGGACCGACCAAGGTGTCGCCGAAAAAGTCCGCCCTCATCGGCGCCTTGGCACGCGCGAACTCCTCAGCCAGCACGACGCCCTCGATGGTGCTGAGACCCTTGCCGCCATATTCCACTGGCCAGGTCGCACAGATCCAGCCGCCATCGAAGAGCTTCTGTGTCCACTCCTCGTTGAACGCCGCCTTCTCCTCGGGAGACATTTCGAAGTCTTCCTCGAACCAATCCTGAGGGAGGTTCGATTCGAGCCATTCCCGGATGACTGGTCGAAATGCTTCCGCTTCAGCTGGGTAGTTGAGATGCATCGGCCCATCTTGACCGATTGGTCAAGTCTGACGCCAGCCCGTTACGGCCCCGGAAATCTCAGGTAGGTGAACGGAACAAACCCGAGGTTGCGGACGATGGCAAACAACAACATCGAGCCACCCACAACGACGCCAATCTGCGCGGCCCGGTCCCGAAGCACAATGAGCTTCCCAACCCGAGTTGGGAAGGCCCAACTGGCCCACCACGCCACAAACAACGGAATCAGCAGGACAAACCACGCGTTGTAGCGCAGCGCTGAGCCGAGATCACCACGAAGCAGCTTGGCGACTGACCGAGTGCCCCCGCACAGCGGGCACCACCAACCAGTGGCCATTCGAAACGGACATGGCGGGGTCACCATCTGCTGATTTGGATCGAGCACCGCGAGCGCTACACAGCCGCAGGCTGCACCCGCAGCCGTGAGGCCAGCAGCTCCGAGCGGGAAACGTGCAACCGCACGTTGCCATACTGAGCTGGTATCAACCGTGCCGACCACTGTCACACACTACCGCTGAGCCCGTTTCTTTCAACGCCAACTGCGGCGGCTACGCGACCTCGCAGGCAGTCCCATCCTGATCAGGATCCAGCAGGTAGATGTCAATGCCGACTACTTGCAGGGGCCCGACCACGAAACTTGGTCCATCCTCGCCACCTCCGAAGCAATCCACATCCTCCGTGGTCACGGGCACACAGCCGCCTGTGTAGTTGGGATCGCACGCAAGTGGGGTGGTCGTGGTTGGAACTCGATCGGGAATCGTGGGTGCGGGACGATAGACCGGAGGAGCGAGCGTCGTTGGGGCGACCGTCGGGGTCTCGCCAGCGGGAGGCGCTGGTGCAGCGGGTTGAGGCTCAACCTGGGGAGACGATGGTGACGGTTGTTCTGTTGTTGGCGATTTCGGCGGAGCAGCGACCGTGCCAGATCGCATCACTGGAGCGGTTGAGGGAGGGCCCGAACTCGGCAACGGAGCCGGGAGAATTGCTGGCCCCGGAACTGGCGCTGGCGCTGGAACTGCAGTCGTCTCGGAGGCAACGCCCGCAGTAGGGGGCTCTTGCACCACACTGGCCGTCGAGGACGTCGCGGCGAGGTCTTGAGCGCCACCTGTGACTCTTGGCGAGGAGGCGACCACAGTGCTCGAAGTGATTGACGGTTCAGAAGCCATTGCGACATTGACGGTTTCGGGTGACTCGTCGCCGCCAGTCATCAGTACGCCAATTCCCGCCACCACCGCAACCGCTGCTGCCGCCCCAAGCAGGACTCGAGTCGGTGCCGGTGAGGACCCATCTCGCTGAATCATCCCCGAGAGCCTCGCGAGGCTCAGCGGTTCCCGTGCGCTGTGTGATGTATCAGGACTGGGCTGAGCAATAATCGCCGGCGAACTCACCGGCGGGGGGAAGAGGCGGCGATCGTTCGACGCGCCGAAAAGCGGCGGACTCACTAGTTCCGAGGCCTTCTCCTCGGGCAACTGCGGCTGAGCCACTGCGGGAAGCAGAACCGGAGGTTCCTCGGGCAACTGCGGCTGAGCCTCTGCGGCGAGCGCCACCGGAGCTTCAGCGGCGAGCGCTACCGGAGCTTCCTCGGCCACCACGACCGGAGCCTCTGCGGCGAGCGCCACCGGAGCTTCCTCGGCCGGCACGACCGGAGCTTCAGCGGCCAGCATCGGTCGTGGCGAGGGCAGCTCCGATGGGTCAGACCGGAACATGACCCGATACTTCACCGGTTCTGAGGCGTCGCCGTTGCCAAACAACGCCGACGCTCCAACCACAGCTGACCCTGGAGTGCCCGTGCCAGGCAACGTCGGAGTTGCCTTCGCAGCAAACGAAGGTGCCATCGGTGTTGGCGCAGCCAGCGTCGACTCAATCGGAGCAAGGTCCACTTTGACGGGAGCGTTCTCAATCGGCAGCGGTGCACAGCCGAACAGCGGATCCGGTCGGCCAGCTTGAACTGCATGTGGTGCCCGCAGGTCGATCACCGGATCGGAGCCAATATCGACGGGCAAGCTCCATCGAGCGCCGTCCCACCAACGGAGGGCTCCGGCATTCTCTGGATCTGGGTACCAACCTGGTTTGTTCATGGGACTACCTCCGCCACGCGCCATTGGCATGGATCACGGTTCGTCGCCCGCGGGGAAGCCGGAGACGGCGTCAGTCTTACTCAACAGTTGTGGGAAACACCAGAGCAAAACCCCTGAATTTCCAATGTTTTTCAGGATTTCAAATGCCATCGGTGTAGTTCGTAGACGAGGGCGCACCCGCGTCGCAACCGGTTTCCAAAGCCACATTCCGAGCCTCCACCTACCAGCATCGGCTCCATTGGCGATATCCTGCGCCGATGACTGATGTCGCACCCTCGCCGACCACATCCTCCCCAGCACCGACGAAGGAACGCTGGACGAATCAGTGGAAGGAGCTCAAAGCAGAGGTGATCGATTTCGGCACCTGCACAGGTTGTGCCGGATGCGTCATCAGCTGCCCCCACGACGTCATCGGCTATGACCACAATGCGGGTGGCTACACCCCATTTCACCTTGAGGACGAACTCGGCCCTGACAACTGCGTGCACGGCGAGAAGGGATGCACAAGTTGCACACGAGCGTGTCCACGATTCCGGCTCTGGGAACACCAGGCCAACGAGCACCTCTTCGACCGCGACCGCACCGAGGATGAGGTCGCAGGGATCTACCAAGACATCATGCTCACTCGGGCGTCAGACGACATGGTGCATCAAATGGGCCAAGATGGCGGACTTGTATCGGCGATCCTGCTGTGGTCTATCGAGCACGACTACATCGATGCAGGGCTCGTGTCCTTTCTGGAAGGTGACGCGTCCTCATGGAAGGCAATCCCTGGAGTTGCATCGAACCGCGAGGAAATCCTCGCTTCAGCCGGGAGCCGCTACACCTATTCGGCAAACACGCTGGCCCTCGATGAGGCGTTGGAAAAGGGATTCAAGCGACTCGCACTGGTGGGCATGAGCTGCCAATCTTCAGTTCCGCCCACGATGTGGTCACGCAAGATCGGCAAGATCAGCAAACCCATCGTGTTCAACATCGGCCTCTTGTGTTCGAAGACCTTTGATGATGCGATCTTCGAGGAACTGTTCTCGCTGAAGTACGGCCTAGAACGCCAGAACATGGTGAAAATGAACATCAAGGGCGTCTTTCAAATCTGGATGAAGGACGGCACCTACCACGAGATCAACCTGAAGGAATGCCACGCTTGGACTCGGGAGGGCTGCACACACTGCCCCGACTTCGCTGCCGAGCACGCCGACATATCCACTGGCGGCATCGGAAAAGATAACGACTGGACGCTCACCATTGTTCGCACTGATCTCGGCCGCGAGATCATCAGCCGGATGATCGCTGACGGTTCGATCATTTCGCGACCAGGCGATAGCGACCCGGGCGCCATTGCGCTAATGCGAAAACTGGCCGAGAAGTCACGATCTCGTTGGCCAGCGGATGGCGAGTCCAGCGTCCGAGTTGGACTCCCCGAGCCAAAGGTCAAGCCTCGCTAGGACAGGTTGCATCCGCCAGGCTGGCGCACAGCGGCAGCGCAGCCGGCTCCCGCCGCGACAGACCGGCTGCGATCTTGTGCGTTATCCCTCAGTGACTGTCGGGCCCACAACTTTTTCGGTACACGCAGTGATGGCCTTCGTGAGTCGTTTGGGTGGCTGAGGCATTTCGCCCTCTTTTGCCTTGGCTTGCTTGGTCTCGAACGCCTGCAGGTCTTCCCAGCGGAGGTAGTAGTCGCTCTTCGTGTCGGAGATTGACTCGTAAATGCAAACGCAGTCGTCCTTGTCTGCAAGCGGTACGACCGTGGTAGTTGCGTTCTTCGAAATCACTTCCTCGGTACATGCAGCTAGGAAGTTTGACTTGGCTTGGGCGTCGTAGCTCGTGGGATGGTTGCCTTGGTAGCAGCCAGAGGCAGACAGAATCACCAACAGTCCAAGAACACCAGCACCTCGGAATCGAGACGACCCTATCTGCGAATTGTTGTGAACCACTGAATTCTCCATCATCGCTCGAACGCAATGAGGTTAGCCCTGCAAGCGCGTCGAACTCGAATGAGCGGGAGCGAACGCTCTCGTGTGATCCACTTCTCGTAATAGCCTGTCGCGAATGGCAACTTCTGATCGTTCGAAAAAACCCACCGCTCGGCCACCCCGTAGGGCCGCAACAGCCGGGAAGTCATCGAAAGCAGCTCCGGTGCAACCCGCGTCAACAGTGGTGCTGTTCGTTCGCCACGGACAGACCCCATCCACCGGCAGCGTGCTGCCCGGCCGTGCTCCGGGATTACATCTCTCCGAGGCTGGCATCGCACAAGCGGAGAAAGCCGCCGATCGAATCTCGAAACTGCCCAAAATCCACGCGATCTACGTGTCTCCGTTAGAGCGAACTCGTGAGACGGCCAAGCCAATAGCGGCAGCCACTGGGGTCACCCCACGGGTGGCGAGGGGGCTCCTTGAGTGTGAATTCGGCGACTGGACGGGTAGAAAGCTCGCAGACCTC
>DORQ01000183.1:0-5855 GCA_003514205.1 Acidimicrobiaceae bacterium | reverse complement strand
ATCAAGGCCGCTGTTGCCCAAGCCCAGGGGACACACCTCGACCTTTTTCAGCGAACGGTGATCTCGCCCTGCTCGATTACCCCAATCATGTACACGGCCGGATCTCCGATCGTTTTGGCAGTCAACTCAACTGGCGACGACCTGACCTCGCTGGCTCCGGCATAGGTGCAGTTGTGTCCGCATCATTTGACTTCTCCTCCGTTCGGGCTTTCTCCGCAGGCACTCAGGGACCCAAAGGACATCGCACGTTCTTCCTTCAGGCTGCATCCGATACAGAACTCGTGACGTTGCAGCTCGAGAAAGAACAAGTCGCTGTCCTCGCCGAGTATCTGGAAGGGCTTCTCGAAACCACCACCCTGACGCCAAGCCAACCCGCGGTCATGGGAGACCTCATCGAACCAGTGAGCCCACAATGGATCATCGGGACGCTGATGGTCGCGATCCAGGAGGGCGGAGATCACGTGGTGATCATCGCGGAGGAGCTCCAACTGCTGGCAGAGGGCCAGGATCTGGAGTCCCTCGGTCCAAAGGGGTCGGCACGATTCGCGCTCACCAAAGGCCAGGTCGAGGGCTTCATTGCAGGAGCCCATGCCCTCGTGGATGCTGGGAGGCCATTGTGTCCGTTGTGCCGATTACCCCTTGAATCAGCAGAACACTTCTGTCCTCGACTGAACTAGGCCGTCAACGTGGCGAGAGGCAGGCCGTCGGATGCGGCCTCAGCTGTCGCGATCACGGCGTGTAATACACGCCCTCTGCGCTGTCGACCCAGGTGAACACCGAGCCCTGCACGAGTTGAGGGTTTGGTGATGTCAACCGGAGCGGGGTCGAACCGGCCACGTCCTTTTGCAGAAAGAGCGACAGCCCGTACATCTGCCCGAATGTGGTCGTGGTCTGCTCGGGGATCGAGAGGACCACGTCGTCGGTGCCAGGAATCACCAGAGATTTTGTGATGTGATCCAGGGAGGTAAACCACGAGGTCACCGGAACCGTGGATCGGTGCAACTCGCGCAGATTGGCGCCCGTGGCGTCCACGCTCCAGGTCACACGCTCGACTGAGCCTCCGAATGGTTCGGTCTTTCCGCACCAGACAACAATTCGATCCGTCGAGGTCCATCCTGTCGGACGAGCACACAGGAGGTTTGCTGGAGCGGTGGTAACGGTTACGGGAACCGCTGACACGCTTGATGACACCGTCTTCAACGACATTGCTTCCGCCCAAGCGATTCGCGTGCTGTCAGCGCTCCAGATCGGTCGAAATGCCGGAACAACTGGGCTGGCTGCCTGGCCAGTTGCCATGGAGAAGATCTGGGTATTCACCATTGTGATCGAATTTGATGCGAGGTCGAACCATTCGTGGGAGACGAACACACGCGATCCATCCGGTGAAACCTCTCGCGGTACCTGCCAATACCCTGGGGTTGGCAGCGGTGGCGGAACGAGCGGTGTTGCGATCGTCGAGAGCGTGTTTCCACCTGAATCAACCGCCCGCAGTACATTCGCGCCAGCGTCCTCAACAACCTTCCACCCATTCGGTCGAGCTGATTCGACTTGGTTCCAGTCATTGGCATCAAAAGGAACCGAGCCAGACTGAGTGGTCGAGAAGAGCAGCGCCTGATTGCTCGTTGCACCCGACGCGGTCCGGGCGAAGATCAATCGGACATGGTTGGGCACTACGTTGGCAGCGATGGGGCCACTCGTTGGGTTTGTGGGCGCACAGCTGGTGATCAACGCCCCAACCAACCCGAGCGCGGCCACTGCGATGATTCTACAGCGTTGGATCATCCGGGCAATGGTACGAGCCTTGAGCGGATCATGACAATGGGGCCAAGGCCCCAGAACGGGTACACCATGGCATCGGCACCACAGATCCGTCAGCATTCATCTCAGACCCGGGGGACGCGACGGTTCGTCGACGCTCTAGATTGGGGGGCCATCGGAGGGTTCTGATGGCTTGGACCTCAATGATTCATAGGTGACTACCCAATGGCTGATCCCTGGCCGCAGCCAACATTGGCTCCACGCGACCCCAACTCCATCCTCGTTCTACAAACTGGCGAGATCGAGATCCTCGGAAGAATGCCCTGGAGTTCCAACGGCACCTACCTCACGTCTGTCGCTGGAACCGAGGCCATGGTCGACCATGTTCTTCCAGCCATCTATAAACCTGCCTCGGGCGAGAAGCCACTGTGGGACTTTCCCGCGGGCCTGTGGCGGCGGGAAGTTGCGGCCTACGAAACTGCCAGGTGGCTTGGATGGTGGATTGTTCCCCCGACTGTGGAGGTCGAGGGCCCGCTTGGAATTGGATCCCTCCAGTACTTCATCCCCGCCCGCTTCGACGAGCACTACTTCACCTTTGGCACCGATCCACAACTCCGCAACCAGCTCGAGCGGATCTGTCTGTTTGATCTCATCACCAACAACACTGACCGCAAAGGTGGCCACATCCTCATTGACCAGGAGGACCATTGCTGGGGAATCGACCACGGTTTGAGCTTTCACGAGGAGTTCAAGCTTCGAACGGTGTTGTGGGACTTCGCTGGCGACGAACTGTCGCCCGAAGATGTCGAGGCTATTGAACACCTCACTGCCGCATCAATACCCGAAGGACTCACCGAGCTTCTCACTCCTGCGGAAATCCAGGCCCTGATGCAACGAGCAAGCTGGGTCCTAGAGAATCCAGTGTTCCCCAGCGATCCGACAGGCCGCCGGTACCCGTGGCCAATGGTGTGAGCTGAACCACATCGGACGAATTCAACGAGAGAGGCCGTCTCACCCAGGGGTGAGACGGCCTCTTCAGCAGGTATGTGTGAAACCAACGTTGTGTTGGCCTCGTTCAGTTCGTGATGAGCTATCGGTTCTGCAGAGCTTCAAGAAGCTTTGGCAGCACCTTGTGTACATCTCCCACGATGCCGAGGTCGGCCACCGAGAAAATCGGTGCTTCCGGATCCTTGTTGATCGCGATGATGTGCTTGGAGCCCTTCATCCCAACCAAGTGCTGGGTGGCGCCCGAGATGCCCGCTGCAATGTAGACAGTCGGCTTCACTACCTTGCCGGTTTGCCCGACCTGGTAGGAGTATGGAACCCAGCCGGCATCAACGATGGCTCGCGACGCACCGGGAGCTGCCCCAAGCGCCTTGGCCAGATCCTCGATGAGCTGGAAGTTCGCTACCTCGCCAAGCCCACGGCCGCCAGAAACTACAACCGCAGCCTCATCCAGCTGAGGACCTGACTTTTCCTCGACGTGGCGGGTCACGATGGTTGCGCCGGCGCTTGATCCGGCATCGCCGCCAGCAAGTGCTTCCACCGCTGCTGCGCCGCCACCGGTCTCTTCGGCAGCAAAGCTCTTGGGTCGAACAAGGAAGATTCCCACCTTGTCGCCAGTGAACTTGGTGAACACGTTCTGTGTTCCACCGAAGATTGGCTCGACGCCGGCGAGACCGCCGTCGCGCTCGACGATATCGACCACGTTGGTGATAACCGGCGCATCGAGCTTCACTGACAAACGACCGGCAACATCGCGACCGTCATAGGTGGTGCCGAGCATGATCGCATCGGGACCATTGCCAGCAGCTACTGCCGCTGCGATCGCCGAGGCAACGGGAACACCGGCAAGCGAACCGCCAAGATCGCCGACTGACAGGACCTTGGAGGCACCGTGTGCGCCAAGTGTTGCTGCGACTGCGTCGGCATCGCCGCCGGCCCAGACACATTCCACGGTGCCAGCAAGCTCACGAGCCTTGGCCAACATCTCACAGGTGATGGAGGAGACAACTCCGCCGCTACCTTCTGCGAATACCCAAATCTTTGAAACAGTCATGGTGAACCTCAGATCACTTTCAGATCGGACAAGAAGGTGACGATTCGGTTGTACGCCTCGCCGTCGTCCTCGATGACTTCGCCTGCCTCACGGGCTTCAGCGGCAACCACCTCAACAATTTCCTGACCGGCTCCAGCCCAACCGACTGCACCAGCGTCAAGGCCAAGGTCGGCAATGCCTACCTGATCGACTGGCTTGCTCTTTGCTGCCATGATCCCCTTGAACGACGGATAGCGGGGCTCAACCACACCAGCGGTCACCGAGACCACGGCGGGAAGTGGGCAGGTAACCTCGTCGTAACCAGCCTCGGTCTGGCGATCAACCTTGATGGATGACCCATCGACGGTGATCGACTTTGCGAAGGTAACCGAGGGAAGCCCGAGGACCTCTGCGATCTGCTCCGGCACCGTACCGGTGTAACCGTCAGAGGATTCGGTAGCAGCGAGAACTAGGTCGTAGTCGCCAGCCCGGCCGATCGCCTTCGCGAGGACCTTCGCTGTGGTGAGCGAATCCGAGCCCTTGAGCGCATCGTCGGAAACGAGCACTGCTTTGGCTGCGCCCATTGCCAGCGCCGTGCGCAGACCCGACACCTCACCATTGGGCGCCATGGAGACGAGCGTTACCTCACCGGAATCTCCGACGAGCTGAAGCGCCATTTCAACGCCATAGCTATCGGATTCATCCAAGATGAGCTTGCCATCTCGCTTGAGTGTTTTGGTTGTGGGATCCAACGCACCCGGGTCAGCCGGGTCCGGGATCTGCTTTACGCATACGACGACATTCATGTAGGAGAGTTTGCCAACAGTTACCCGTCGGTAACAAAACGAGCCAGCAACTACGGTGCTCGGCATGCGTGTGCTCTTCCTCGTTAATCCTGTCGCCTCCTCGGTCACTGCCCGCCGTCAGGTGATCATTCACAAGCTGCTCACTGCCGATCACGAGGTTGAACGCGTCGACACAACGCACCGTGGCCACGCAACTGAACTCGCAGCAGATGCAGCGCGCAGCGGTTTCGAGGCGGTGGTGGTGATGGGCGGCGATGGCACGCTGAATGAGGCCGCCAATGGCCTCGCTGGAACATCCACCGCGCTGGTGGCGCTCCCCGGAGGCTCCACCAACGTGTTTGCCCGAACCATTGGCCTCAGCGATGACCCGATCGAAGCGACCATGTCGATGATTGAAGCCATGAACGCTGGAGAAGTGAAAAGAATCGGGCTCGGTTCAGTCAATGGTCGCTACTTCCTCTTCCATACCGGTGTTGGCTGGGATGCTCGACTTGTCCGGCAGGTCGAGAAACGGGCCAAGGTGAAGAAATATGCAAGTCATCCGCTCTTTATCTGGTGCGGGCTTGAGACCTTCTTTGGACTGTACGACCGGAAGAACCCGCACTTTTCCATTACCTACGAAGATGGGGTCCGAGTCGACGGCGGGTACTTTTCGGTCATCCTCAACACGAATCCCTATACCTATGTCGGCACGACCCCGTTCAGCCTCAGCCCTGACGCAACCTTGGATCGGCCGCTCGCAGCGGTCACTATGACCAAGATGAAGTCCCTCAGCTTCCTGCGACTGATGTTTGCGACGCTCCGATCCCCCGATGCAACGACGCGTTCCTCAATCGTCGACTACCGGGCTGATCTTTTCGGGGCCACCATCGAGGCCTATCACCCCACCCCGTACCAGGTGGATGGCGACGACTGTGGAGACGAGATGCGCCTTGAGTTCTTGTTTCACCCTGAAGCGCTCAACCTTGTGATGCCGTTGCAGGATTGACGGTAAGCCCCAACCTGTGGTTGGGTTCAGAGTCTGAAGCGAGCTTCGGGAAAGCCGGTCGGACTCCGGCGCTGTCCCGCAACCGTAGATCGACCTGCCTTCGGGTGGCCGTCGACAAGCCGGAATGCCGAACTCACTTCGCCTCAACACCAAACCGTCGTGGACAGCGGTTGGGGGCTGCCTTCGGGCCCTTTTCAGTCGTCCTCACCACTGAAGGGAAACCGATGCATCTTCACCCACCGGGAACACGAAACCGCACGCAGAC
>DORQ01000271.1:21381-23758 GCA_003514205.1 Acidimicrobiaceae bacterium | reverse complement strand
GTTCCAATGGCTCCACCAATGGCGGCAACCCAGCTCGGATTCGACCCTCCACAGCTCGGAGAACTCATCGAGGAGGTCAGCAGAAGTTGGGGCGGACGCGTGGCCGATATTGGTCTGGTCGAGACGGCCGGCGGTGTTGCCTCCCCGCTCGGAATTGATGGAGACAATGCACAGTTTCTTGGCTCGCTTGAACCCGAGCTAATTCTCCTCGTTGCCGACGCGGGACTCGGAACGATCAACTCGATTCGCCTGAGTGTCGGACACCTTCAAGTTGCGGCGCCAGGAGTTCCCATAGTGGTGTGGCTGAATCGGTTCGATCATGCGAATGAGTTGCACATTCTTAACCGGGAGTGGCTTCAAAGGGTTGATGGCCTGCGTTGTCTCACCACCGTCGACGAGTGCGCTGCGCTCGTCGAGGCCAGCATTGAGTTGATCTGTGGGCATTGCGGGCTTGGGCTCGGCCTACATCTACAACCCTGCGAGACCCAGCTTGACCCCAAGCGTTATTGCGAGCGCTGTGGCCGCAAACTCAATGTCACGATTTCACCGAACGATGTCTCGGCCCGATGCAAGGTTCACGGCATGGTGGCTTGGCAGTCGTAGTCAGTGCTGAGCTGCTTGTTCGATCTGAACCACACGCACACGATTCCCGCCCTGCTTCTTCGCTACCAGCAACTCGACATCAGCGAGTTCAACCACAGTGTCAAGGAGCGGGTCCACCGCCGAGTCGACGATTCCGACACTCGCCGTGAAGGGCGGAAGCTCGTGGGTGGTCAGTTCAAGGACGAGCGCCTCGCGCACGCGCTCCATTGCTGCTTGAGCATTCTCCGGCTTGCAGTGTGGAAACACACAGATGAACCGGTCGCCAGCGAACCGTGCAACGGTGTCGCCAGGTCGAAGCGCTGCCGACATCACGTTTGCGAACAAGATGAGGGCAAGATCTCCAATATCGCTACCGTGAGCAGCGTTGTAGCTCGAAAAGCCATCGATGTCGCAGAGGGCGAGGGAGAACAGTTCCTGCTTTGACCGAAGTTCGCGGAGCAGCCGATGTACGTGGGTGTGGGTGGGGAGCCCGGTCAATGGATCATGTGCGATGGGACGCTCTTCCCGGCGGTCGCGGCGAAGGGCTTGGAGCCTCGATCCACATCGGCGGGCCACGAGGTCAAGTGCAAGCACCGCAGTGGAGTCCGGGAGATCCCCTGCGGGTCCAACCGAATGTGCCACGCCAAGGAAGCCGCCTTCCAGCTGGATTGGCACACACACAGAGGAGACCTCCATTTCGTGTAGCAGCAAATGTGGGCAGGCATCGATTGCGGAGGAAGATGACGAAACAACGATGCCCGCGGTGCTGAGCGAACAGCAGCGAGCGGCCTGACCGAGCGCAACTGGGTCGCGGAGGCCAGCGGGGCCAGCTTCGATCGACCAGGTGACTCGTGGTTGATCAGGTGGCGACAGAAGAATGTAGTTGTCCCGATCAGGGAGGAGTCGGGTTAAGGACTTGCCCAAGAGTGCGAGGACGTCGGCGTCGTTATCGGCCATGGAGATGGCGCGATCGAGGTCCGCCTCAAATGTCCGGAGATTCTTGGAGATTTCGAGTTGAGTAGCGAGTTCGTTCTGCGCGCGACGGGATGCGGCGAGCCGCTCGGCCAGAGGAACGAGCACTGACTGCCAACTGATTCCTGCAACAATCGCGCACAGTGTCAGGCTCAGTCCTGCTGCAATCGGCCAGGGTGCAAATGCGGCCAGTGCGCTGACGGTGATTGTCCAGCTGATAGCAAGCAGGAACGCGCTTCTCCGATGAGGGAAGAAGGGGTCTTGATCTAGTTCGATGGCCACAACCTCGTATCGGACAAGCCCGGATGCGACCTGAAAACATTTCCTTCAGGTCGGCGGCTGTGAGGTGGTTACAGTGGGCCTGTGGATCGAGATAAGGTGCGCCGCCATGTTTGATCCCGGTGAAATCGACTCAGGGCGCCCGTGGGCGCAAGCCTCGCTCCGCATCGCGTCTGAAATCATGAGTGCTGAAGCGATTTCAGATCTCTTGGGTTTGAAGCCGTCTAATCAGCGCACCTCAGACGGCGACCCACCATTCGTGGTGTGGATGCTCGAATCGGGTTTAGCGCCATCCGCGGCCGTAGAGGATCATCTCTACATTCTGATGGAGCGGCTCAACACGGCGGGGCCAGCCCTCAGCAGGCTCTGTGAAACCTCAACGGTAGAGATTTGGCTAAGCCTGTCCGCGGGCGACCGGCATCGAAGCGCGGTGCTCTCTCATCGGGTACTCGGCGAACTCGGTCGGCTGGGTATCGATCTCGTTCTTGATGCGTATCCGTCGGGCAAACACTAGCTACCTGCCCTCCGGATTGAGGTGTGTGCA
>DORQ01000271.1:19982-21069 GCA_003514205.1 Acidimicrobiaceae bacterium | reverse complement strand
TGGCTGATGCTTTCTTCGCGGCCGGTTTCTTCGCGGCCGGTTTCGCCGCCGCCAGCTTCACGCTCGTGGGCTGAACTCTTGAACCCTCCGAACCAATCGGCCAATTGTCTCGGATGTCGTTCAAGACACCCTCGGGGTCGGTATAGCCAGCGAAATGCCCCCGCCCGTCAAGGGTTCGAAGGCGCCCGTTGGGTACTCGCTTTGCTTGCCGCTCCGCGTGGAGATACGGGACGATGACGTCGCTCGATCCGCCGTAGAAGGTAATCGGAACTCGTATGTCGCCGAGCTTGAAGCCCCAATCTCGACCAAACAAGATGAGGTCGTCTACAGCAGCTGCGATACCGGTTCGTTGCACGGCATGGATCAAGTCGTGGGTGAATTGATCCAAGTCATGGGGTCGAGAGTTGAATTCCGCTCGATCGCCCGGCATGAGCCCGAAGAACAACTTGACCATCGGATCGGCGAAGGGGGTCGCGCTCCTCACCGCGGCGCTGAGGCAACGCGCGAGAGGTTGGCGAATTGAATTGATCAAGGTGGCCGCAGGAACTAACAGCATGGTGTGGCTGAGCACAGCATCGGGGCCGCGAGTCGGGCCGATGCCACCGAGGACAACGCCTGCCTTCATGCGGTGGGGCGCTTCATGCGCCACAGCAAGGAGATACGGACCGCCGCCTGACAGACCCACGCAGCCGAAGGACTCTATGCCGAGATCATCAGCCACCTTGAGAAGGTCGCGAGCGAACTCGGCGACATTGGAATAGAGATACTCCGAAGAGTCGCCAGTGCCGGGGCGCTCCACGCCAATGATGCGGAGTCGAGCGTCGTAGGCAGCCGCGTCAATGTCGTGTGGCAACTGTGAACGGGCACCGGGAGTGCCGTGAAACCAAAATACCGGATCGCCGGATTCGTCACCGAAGCTCGCCCACCCCATGTGTCGGCCAGGAGCAACTTCGGTCATTCCAATTGCGTGAGGAGTGATTCGGGCTGTCATATGAGGAGTTTCCCAGCTTCGTCAAGGCCAGTCGATTCGGGCGCAGCCAGGTGGATCGAGCTGAACTCACCCATACAACGGGAATTCGTCGGGGAC
>DORQ01000271.1:9779-19704 GCA_003514205.1 Acidimicrobiaceae bacterium | reverse complement strand
GGACGGTTCTCGCTGGTATTCGATGTGCTCCGCCGCTATCTCGAGTTCAGCGGGTATGAGGTCACTTATGTCTCAAACATCACTGACATCGACGACAAGATCATCGAACGTGCCCAGGAAGAAGGCCGTGATTGGTCAGAAATCACCACGAAATGCGAAGCGGTTTGGTACAAGGCAATGGACGCCATCGGCGTGAAGCGGCCCACCTACGATCCCCACGCGACTGCGTATGTGCCGCAAATGGTTGAGCTGATCGGTCGACTGATGGACAAGGGGTCTGCCTATGAGACCTCCGACGGCGTGTACTTCCGGAGCGCGACGGTGCAGGGGTACGGGCTTCTGGCGCGCCAAGATCTTGACTCACTCCGTAGCGGCGCTCGAGTGGACGTGGCCGAGGAGAAGGAATCTCCCGTGGATTTCGTGCTCTGGAAGAAAGCCAAACCAGGGGAGCCCTCCTGGCCATCCCCCTGGGGAGAGGGCCGCCCCGGGTGGCATACAGAGTGCGTAGTGATGTCGCTGGATCTGCTCGGCCCAGGCTTTGATCTGCATGGTGGGGGTCAAGACTTGTGCTTTCCACATCATGAGAATGAACGAGCACAGGCGATCGCTGATGGCCACGCCTTTGCGACGCACTGGGTGCATAACGGCTTCGTTGAAGTTGATGGTCAGAAAATGGGCAAGTCGCTTGGCAACTTCACCAACCTTCTCGATCTCATCGACAAGGTTGACCCGCGCTCCTACCGGATGCTCTGCCTTCAAGCGCACTATCGCTCGCCGATCGATGTCAACGAGTCAACCACGGCCGCTGCCGCAGCTGCTCTTGAGCGCCTCGACGCGCTTGCTCGCCGAATTCGTGACCTTGGGGCACACGCCGCTGCGGACCCAGATGCGATGAGTCGATTCGTCGATCGGATGGACGACGATCTCAACACGGGCGCCGCAATGGCGATCATCGCCGAGACTGTTACTCGCATCAACAAGGCGCTGGACATTGATGACTTCGAGGCAGCGGAGCCGTTGGCCGCAGCGTTTCGGCTGATGCTGAGCGCCGTGGGACTGACCGTTGAGGGTGGCGTTCAGAAGGTGGATTCAACCGTTGAAGACTTGTGCCGCCAGCGAGACCAGGCGCGCGCGGCGAAGGAATGGGACCGTGCCGACGCGCTCCGCAAGGAACTCATGGCGCTGGGCTGGATCGTGGATGATACGGCGAATGGCACCGAGGTGCGACGCGCCTGAGGGTGGCCGCCAGCGAAAGGGGTTGGCGACCGACGCTGTGTCCGGCGCATCCGTTCGGCCTATGTGTTCGGCCTATTTGTTCGGCAAGGCCGGAAGCGAGTCGGACCGTAACCAGGTCTCGAAGAAGTCGGTGAGGTCGCTGCCAGTGATCTCAGCAGCCAGCGCTTCGAAGTCTTCGGTTGAGACGTTGTCGCCAGCGTTGTCCGCAGCCCAGCGCCTGAGTAGTTCGAAGAATTGCTCATCACCGATCTCAAGTCGCAAGGCGTGGAGTACGTATCCGCCGCCGTAATACACATTGATGCTGAAGATCTCTGTTGGACGAGGGTCATCGATTGGGCCGTAGATGCCTCTGCCCTCCTCAGCCACTTGTTTGCCCTCCTCGATGGAGTCCTCAAGCGGCTGGATGCCTGCATGGTCTGCCCAGAGCCATTCGGCATAGGTTGCGAAGCTTTCGTTGAGCCAGATATCGCTCCACGAGGACGGAGTGATGGAATCGCCGTACCACTGGTGGGCAAGTTCGTGAGCGGCGACTCTGGAGAATTCGTCCGTGTTGCCTCGAAGCCAGCTCGCCGGCATGAGCGTGAGCGTCTGCGTTTCGAGGGCGAACTCTGGCGAGGAATCAGCCACGAGCAGTCCGTAGGTATCGAGAGGATAGGGACCAAAGAGTGTCTCGAAGAACTCAATCTGAGCCGCTGTTTGGTCGAGGAGCGTTCGTTGCTCCTCGGAGAGGTTGCGAACAACAGCGTGGCGAATCTGCATCCCGCGTGGTCCGGTAGCTTCGATGAGGTCGTAGTCTCCGACGGCAATCTGGATGAGGTACGTGGCCATTGGGTCGGACTGGGTGTAGCGCCAACTCGTCATGCCGTTTTCGGTGAGCTTCTCTGCGAGAACGCCATTGGCGATAGCGGTCAGGTTCTCGGGGGCAGTGATGGTGAATGAGAAGAGGGCCTTGTCTGAGGGGTGGTCGTTTGAGGGCAGAAAGGCTTTGGTTCCGATCGGTTCGGCGGCCACGAAGCTCCCACTTTCGCGGTCGAGCCACCCAATGACGCCAGGTGCTGAGGGGTCCTCGACGGGGTTAGGGTCACCCGAGTAGCTGATCGCTGCGACAAACTCAGTGTCCTGAGGAATCGGGCTCTTCGGTTTCAGGCTCAGTTCATCGCCATCTCGGGAGACGTCGACTGGTAGGTCGTCGATGGTTGCTGATTCGACGGTCAGGCCATGGAGGTCGAGATTGAGGGCGGCAAGTTCCTGCTCTGCCTTCACGGTGATCAGCACGGTCGCCGAGATTGGACCTTGCGGGTCCGCCACGTTGAGGTCGAGGTCATAGGACAACACGTCGATACCTTCGGCTCCTGCGCCCGGGGTTACCGGATCCCCGACCGAGGTTGGCGAACCGAGTCCGTCCAAAGGTCCATCGGTTGGGCTGGAGGTCGAACCCCCTTCCCCGTCGGAACTGTCTTGATCCTGATCCGAATCCGGCAGGCTGCTCGTGGTGCTTGCTGGACCCTTGCGCTGGATTGCGCCATCGCCACTCGACGTGCAACCGCTGACGAGGAGTGCAGCAGCGATGACCATGGAGGCCATTCGTGCCAGCACAGAATGTGTGGGGGCCAGACGATGTGGATGCTCAATTGCTCGGCCGCTGTGCACTTTGCAACGCTATCAGCGACCCTGTGCGAGATGGCGCCGTGCCGAACTTGTCGGCAAACATCGTTCGGGTTTAGCGTAGTTACCCAGCGGTAACTTATGCCGGAGGACGTGGGTGGAACGCAATCGTTGCGAGCCATTCACAACAACAGACTGTCTGTTGCGCCACCGACAACCGCGACTTCGACTCCTTCATTACGAGGTTTGACATGGCCGACTTTTCGCTCTCGCTCAACGAGGATCAGCTCCAGCTCAAGGAATGGGTTCACGGTTTCGCGAAGGACGTTATGCGTCCCGCCGCCGAGGAATGGGACGAGCGGGAGGAGTTCCCGTGGCCCATCGTTCAGGAAGCAGCGAAGATCGGGCTCTACGGCATGGATTTCATGGCCAATGGGATTGCGGACCCGACTGGCCTCACCATGTGTATCGCAATTGAGGAGCTCTTTTGGGGCGATGCTGGCATAGGACTTTCCCTGATGGGCTCAGGGCTTGCCGCAGCAGCGATTGCCGCGAACGGTACCTTTGAACAACTCGCTGAGTGGGTGCCACAGTGCTACGGCGATGCCGACAAGGTTCAGATCGGCGCATTGTGCGCATCTGAACCAGACGCAGGGTCTGATGTTGGTGGGTACCGAACCCGAGCAGTGTATGACCAGGCCAAGGATGAATGGGTGCTGAACGGCACCAAGGCGTGGATTACCAACGGTGGCATTGCTGATATTCATGTCGTCGTTGCAGTAGTGGAGCCAGGGATTGGCTCTCGAGGCCACGCCAGCTTTGTTGTTCCGCCGAACACTCCCGGGCTGTCGCAGGGCCAGAAGTATAAGAAGCACGGCATTCGCGCCTCGCACACCTCTGAGGTGGTGCTGGAGGATGTACGAATTCCAGGGCGTTGTTTGCTCGGCTCCAAGGAACGCTTGGATGCCAAGATCGCGAAGGCGAAAGAGAACCAGTCCAGCGGCGAGAAGCAGCCAGCAATGGCAACCTTCGAGGCGACGCGCCCCACAGTTGGTGCGATGGCTGTGGGTATTGCCCGTGCAGCGTATGAGTACGCACTTGAGTACGCCAAGGAACGCGAGGCATTTGGTGAGCCAATCATCATGAAGCAGGGCGTCGCATTCAAACTCGCAGATATGGCCACTGAGATCGATGCTTCCCGCTTGCTGGTGTGGCGAGCTGCGTGGATGGCTGCGAACAAGGTTCCGTTCGTGCAGGGCGAAGGGTCCATGTCCAAGCTCAAGGCCTCAGAGGTTGCCGTGAAAGTGACTGAGGATGCGATCCAGATCCTTGGCGGCTATGGCTATACCCGTGAGTACCCAGTCGAGCGCTGGCACCGTGACTCCAAGATCATGACGATCTTCGAGGGAACCTCGGAAATTCAGCGACTGGTCATCATTCGTTCGGCCTCGGGGATTAGAGTCCCCTAATTCATTTCTCGTCGGGAGGTAGGGTGCCACTAGTTGAAGTCTCAGGACTCACTCGATCCTTCGGCGATACCAACGCGTTGGCGGGCCTCGATTTCGAAGTCGAACGTGGAACAGTTCTTGGCATGCTCGGACCGAACGGTGCGGGCAAGACCACTGCAGTGCGGATTCTGACGACGCTGCTGCGACCCAATGCTGGCACTGCTCTCATTGACGGGATCAACGTGGCCACTGAGCCACGTCGGATACGCACCAGAATCGGGCTGACCGGCCAATATGCAGCAGTGGATGAGCGACTCACTGCCCGCGAGAATCTTCAGCTGATCGGTCGGTTCTTCCGAATGAACAAGGCTGATTCCCGCGAGCGAGCCGCTGAACTGCTGGCAAAATTTCGCCTTGAGGAGGCCGGCGACCGAGTGGTGAGCGGTTTCTCAGGGGGCATGCGCCGCCGCCTCGATATCTCGATGAGCTTGGTTGCTCGACCTATCGTGTTGTTTCTCGATGAGCCAACCACTGGGCTTGATCCGCGCTCCAGAATGGAAATGTGGGACCTCATCGATGAACTGACTGCAGATGGGATGACGACACTGCTGACCACGCAGTATCTCGATGAGGCTGATCGACTCGCAGACCAGATTCTTGTTATCGATCACGGTCGCGGGATTGCAACCGGCACTGCGGATGAGTTGAAAGACCGAGTCGGAGGCGCACGGGTGTCCTTTGATGTGGGCGATGCCGCCCCGGAGGCCGTGTTGGCAGGGATTGGCGAGCTTCGCTCGGCACTGGGCGAGCCCTTCACGGCCGATGGCGCGTTCGTCGTGCCAGTCCGTCCCGGAACAACAGCACCACAGGTGATGAGGTCCCTCATGTCCGCAGGGATTGATGTCGTGGACTTCGAATTGCAGCGCCCAACGCTGGACGATGTGTTTCTCACATTGACTGGCCGACCAGCGGAGGAGGTGGTTGCGGATGAATGATTCTGCGCCTGAAGCGATTGCCGATGCGCCTGGCGGGGTGGTGTGGGCACTTCGAGATGCGGCGAACGAGGCAACCCGTCACCTTCGAGCCGTGCCGCGTAGCCCAGAGCTGCTCGTGTTCTCAGCGCTGCAGCCAATCATGTTCGTGGTGTTGTTTCGATACGTATTCGGTGGGTCAATCGAGATTCCCGGTATGAGTTACGCCCAGTACCTGGTGCCGGGGATCTTTGCCCAGACGGTGCTGTTTGGGTCCGCCTTCACTGGCGTTGGTATTGCGGAGGACATGAGCAAGGGGTTCGTGGACCGCCTGAGGTCGCTGCCAATTTCACCTGCGGCCGTGCTGCTCGGCCGAACGTTCTCCGACCTGGTTCGGAACATCCTGACCTTCGTCATCATGTTGGGCGTTGCATTTTTGGTCGATTTCCGATTTCAGGGGGGCCTTGTTCGGGGTCTCGCCGCCACGGCGTTGCTGCTGGCCTTTAGCTACTCCTTTAGCTGGATCCAGGCATTGATCGGGCTCTCAGTGAAATCGGTCGAGGCCGCGAACTCAGCGGGTTTCATTTGGATGTTCCCGCTCACCTTTGTCAGCTCTGCCTTTGTGCAAACAGACAAAATGGTGAGCGCATTTCGTTGGTTTGCCGAGATCAATCCCTTCACCATTGTCACGAATGCATCCCGGGCGCTCTACTCGGGCACTGACCCAGGCGACACCGTGTGGCAGTCGCTGCTGTGGGCGCTCGGAATCACGGTGGTGTTCTCCACACTGAGTGTTCGGAAGTTCCTGGCCACTTCGAACTAGTCGACTCTGCCCAACTTGTCATACAGGTCCGGGAACAGGCCGTGAGGGTCGAGTGCCGCTTTGGCGGAGACATAGTTGTCGCGGTGGTACACCTGCCAAAACTGGTCCCGGCTGTAGTGGTTTCGGCCAATGAGGGTCTTCAGGCCGCCAAGTTCGAACACCTTCTCTTCTAGGAGAACGGAGTAGTCGCGGCTTGGTTCGGTGTTGACCTTGCCGTACACGGCAGCGTCGATGAACAGCGCACCAGGCTCGTAGCTGGACGTCACATGAGGTCCGAGCCACGGGTAGGTTGAGGCTGGGCGGTACGGGACGATCCACAGGGGCCAGAAGTCAAAGACCACGCAATACCAATCCCAGAATTCCTTGAACCTGTTCTCGGGAAGGAACACGTCGCAGACCAGATCGGGTCGACGTTTGATGAGCCGCTGAATCTTCGCAGTCCTGTTCGACCAGGAGATCAGGTTCGTAGAACCGAGGAACCAACGACCGAGGGCCTTTCGGACGGGTTTCCATTCAAGCGGAGGAACGGTTGCAGTCAGCCAGTGACATTCGGTGTCATAGCGAAAGAAGTACTCCTCGGTTGAAACCAGGTCGGTTGTTCGTCGCCGAGTCGATTGGTAGTAGATCTTTTCGCCCTGGTAGCTACTGAGATCTGTTCCGGCTTCAGGATCAGCAAAGTTGCCAAGGCACAGCGTGAGATGGTCGGGGCCGTGGATGATTCCATCCACAAACGCAAAGCCGCCACGTGGCTCGCCGTGTTCGTCGAGCTCGCAGACTTCAGTGAGTGCGTGTGAGAACTCTTCGAACGAGGTGCATTGGCGGTAGGTCAGCGCTACGGCAGGCTTGGCCGCGATGAGTTGAAAGGTGATTTCGGTAAGGATCCCAAGGGTTCCATAGGAGCCGTGGACGTGCTCGAACAGATCCGGACGTGAGGTCTTGGAAAGCCGGTGCAGTTCGCCGTCGCCGCCGATGACTTCGTACTCCAGCGCCATTTCGTGGAACCCGCCGTAGCGGAATGACATTGATTCGAGCGAGCATCCCGCAACGGCGCCGCCAAGGGTGATTCCCCGGAGCTCGGGAACTACAGCGGGTGCGAGTCCGAGGGGCAGGGTGTGGCGAACCAATGATTCGAAGGTCACCCCAGGTTCTGCGATGCAGATCCTCGCCTCCACGTCGACGTGCAAGATGTTCGTCAAGGCTGAGGTGTCGATAGAGCGAGCCGAGAATCGACGATCGCCAGGGAGCGGCACGACGTGGTGTACTCCGCCCTTATCGATATGAGCATGATCGCCGGCATTGGCCAGGGCTCTCACCTGAGCACGGATCGCCTCGACTCTTCGATGATGTGGCTGAGCGACCGGCTCGGCAGCGGGGACCAGCGGAGCGGCCGAATCATAACCTGGGAGTGACATGGCGGACCTTTGCTCGATGTGGCACGGGAGGACCACTTCGTCTGGCAGGCTATGGCGATGAGTGCCGACCTCTCAAGCTTCTCCTGCCCACGATGCAGCCGTGAGGTGATGGAGGTGTACTACGGCCCATGTGTTTCCTGTCGAGGAGAACTCATTGCCTTGTTTGCGACCTCGGGTCGAACCGACGTTGTGGTTGAGGAGTACGAGCCCAAGATGAACGTCACTCCGAATGCGGTGGCGCTCAAAGACGACTGAAAGCGCTGCGCCCAGGCTCCCTTGCCGGGCTGGCTGACCGAGCTGGCTGACCGGGCTAGCTGCCGATGCGGGGTGGTTGCTATCCCACGCCTCGAAGGCCTACCCAGGCAAGCCGGCTGACTTCTCTGGCGAGTTGCGCTGGATCAACCTCAAGCGCGTTGTCGATCCAGTAATGGCAGGCTCCCTCGGCGAGGCCGATGATTCCTGCGCCGAGCATGAGCCGCCGTTCTCGTGACATCGAGGGGATGTCAATGAGGTCCGCAACGATCTCCGCAATGGAGGCCTCAACTGCCCGAGCGGCCACTGCAAACTCCGCATCCCGACGAGTGTTGTCGCCGAAGAGCACGGTGAAGGAATCATGGCTCTGGGCAACAAAGCGGAAGTAGGCATCAAAGCCGAGTTCGATCTGTTGCCGTGGCCCTGGGGCATTCGCAGTGGTCTTGGCGATCATTTCCCGAAGTTCAGCGCCGATGTCGGCCAGTAGTTCTAAGTAGAGATGACGCTTGGAGTCGAAGTGCTGGTAGAGCACTGGCTTCGTTACTCCGGCTGCATCGGCGATGTCATTCATTGAGGTGGCGTGGTAGCCATCCTGAGCGAAAACCTCAAGCGCCTTTTCCAGCAGCTGTTTTCGGCGCTCGGGCGCGGGAAGCCTCATAGATGGAAAACGGTACCAGAACAGCCTGTTCTGCTTCATATGGCATGACGACTGGGCAGCGACTGCCACGACTGGCGGTGCGCCTGCCGGGAACCACTCGCCAGTGCCGTTGCCGCCACTGGTCAACACGGCGGCTACCCTCGCTGGGATGAAGTCGATCAGGAACACTCGCTCGATTGCTGCCATCTTCGTTGCCTTCGCCGTGCTCCCAGTAGCGGCTGGTTGCAGTGACGCTGAACCAGAGAACCAAGCTGCGCCCGATTCTTCGGTGTCGATCCCGACACCGAGTGAGATTCTGACGGCAGACTCCACAACCACCACCATGGTGGCTCAGCTGATGGCGTTTGAATCGCCGGGCGCGGCAGCGAAAGCAGTCAGCGCCGCATGGGAGGCTGGCGATCTCCAGGCCGCTCAACTGGCAGGACTAGCTCCTCCGGCGGAGCTGGAGAAGCTGTTCGGAGCGCCGCCAGTTGTTGCGTTGAAGGACCGCGGTTGTGATGACGGCATCGATGGTGCGGCGAACTGTTTCATCGCAAATGGTGACGGTGGCGTCAACATTTCGCTACGGGCCGGCGAGCGGGGCTGGGAGATCGAGTTTCTCGACGCCTATTAGGTAACGGCCTGCGTGTGTTTCAGTTTTACCGAGCGGAGGTCGATACCTGATGAATGACAGCCTCGAAGGAACCTCGCTCGGCCGTGCTGCTCGCTGGTGGTTCGGACGTCTCGACCAGCGTTTCACTCGAGCAGTACCGTCAGCTTGAGGCCCTTCGTTTCGCACGGGATTCTGCTGTTTCGCGCTGCAACGAACTTGAGGCCGAACTGGCCTCGGCGGCGAATAGGAATGAGGCGCTGCTCGAGGCGCTCAGCAAGCGTCAACGGATGGTCGAGGCGCTCCTAGAGATTCAGCGTTCAATCGGCCAGCGCGTTCCAGCTCACGAGGTGCTGGACCAGATCGCAGTCGCGGCGGCAGACCTGCTTGCAGCGGGCACAGTTGGACTGCGCCTCCTCGAGACCGACGGGCTTCACTCATTACTCGTGGCACTTGCGACACCAGGCGAACTTCACCGAGTCAGTCAGCGGCAGGTGATTACCTCAGGCCTCTCGAACCGGCCAATGCTCGATGGTGAGTTTCACGAGACCGCTGACTATCGACATGAGCCAGACTCCTCCGCGGACTGGATAGCGGTCGGCGTGTCTCATGTGATCGCGGCTCCCGTTCGGAGAAACGGTCAGCCGGTTGCCTCGCTTTTCTGCGCTCGTAGGTCCGGTGAGTCACCGTTCACGATCATGGACCGAGAGGTCCTGATCGCTCTTGGTGAGTTGGCAACAGTTGCATTCAACGACGCAATAGCGATTGAGGTGATTGAACGAACGCTTCAGGCCGCGCTGTACGACTCAAAACACGATCCGCTCACGGGACTAGCCAATCGTGTCGAGGTGAACTCGCGGCTGGATGATCTCTTGGCACGCGATGAGAACGTTGCCGTGTTGTTTGTGGATCTGGATCGATTCAAATCGGT
>DORQ01000271.1:3609-9391 GCA_003514205.1 Acidimicrobiaceae bacterium | reverse complement strand
GCCGATCTGGCAATGTACGAAGCGAAAGCATCAGGCCGCGGATCGGTCGTGAGCTACGACGAGACCATGAGGCGGGCTGTTCTCCAACGACTTGCGCTGGAGGAGGAGCTTCGGTCCGGCATCGGTGGCAATGAGTTCACGCCATACCTGCAGCCGATCGTGTCCCTCGCTGACCGGTCGCTTCTCGGGTTTGAAGCCTTGATGCGCTGGAACCATCCCAGACGTGGAGTTCTCGCGGCTTCCGAGTTTGTGGTTGTTGCAGAAGCAGCGGGGCTGCTTGAGGGAATTGACCAGGCGATGATGTTGTCGTCATTTTCGGCAGTGTCTCGTTGGACCGCAGACGGCCTGCTCCATCCAAGCGTTTCGGTGGGAGTCAATGTCGGCGCTCGTGCGTTTGAGACTGATCGCCTATTGATATCTGTGGTCGATTGCCTTGAGCGCAGTGGACTTCACCCTTCGCGGGTATGGCTTGAGATCACCGAGACAGCCATGATGAACGACGTCGATGCGAGCTTGGACACGATGTTGGGATTGAAAGCACTTGGAGTCTCACTGGCAGTAGATGACTTCGGCACAGGCTGGTCCTCCCTGGGATACCTGAAGACCTTCCCGGTATCGGCGCTGAAGGTGGATCAGAGCTTTGTCGCGGGACTGGATAGCGACCACCACGACCATTCCATTGTTGACGCCACGCTGCGACTTGGCGAAGCACTGGGGCTCAACATCATCGCAGAGGGAGTGGAGACGTTGGCCCAGGCGGATCGTCTCCAAGAGATGGGCTGCCTCAGAGCCCAGGGCTATTTGTTTGGGGTTCCGCGATCCCTTGATGACACTGAGGCGTGGCTTCGGTCGGCGGCGAAGTTCGGCGCGAACGCTTCGCTGATCGGGGGCCCGGTGGCGCCTAGTAGGTGAACTTCTCACCACGATCCTCGCGGTCCGCTGCCTTCACCCCGTACCCAAAGATGGTTGCTGGAACGAGGAAAACGGCGCTGAGGGCGAGTGCTCCGACCACAATTGCGGTGACGGCTGTGCCGAAATTGAGGAACAGGCCACAACCGAAAGCAATACATGCAACCAAGATGCACATATAGCCAAGGCGCTTTCCAAGCGCTGAGTAGTGTGCAACCTGAGCACGACGGACCAGGACTGGGTCAGCCTCCGTTGAGGCAATGCGGGCATGAACATCACCGCTGCTGGTGTGGTGTGGGGTCGGCGCGCCATCAGTCATCCCCGTAGCCTGCCTGCAATCGACATTCTCGCCAAGTCCTCGCGCAACGCCGCCGCGCGAGGCGCTCCAAACCGAGGCTTGAAGAGGCCTCGGAGAGCACCAGGATTATGGGAGTTCGCTGAGATCATTCCCGCTCGCTGGGTGGCTGAAGCGACCCATCCTGGACGGGTGAAGACCGGGTCCTCGTCGTTCGGCCGGGCCATGGCCGAGCGGGGCGATTCGTTTGTTGTAGGTCAGAGCTGATCCGCGCCGCAGCCGCCGCTTTCTGAGAATCGCAGCCAGGGTGAATCCATATCCGGCGAGAAGGATGATGTCTCCTGGGCTCACGACCTGGCCGGGTGGCAGAACAATGTGCTCTCCGAGAAAGCGGAGCGGCTCGTTGGTGGAGGAGAAATGCCGAGCACCGCGCAGCTGAACTGCCTGCCCCGAGGAAACCACCCCGGCCGCCTCCGCTGCCTGGCGGCTCACGGGTAGACCCTGATGTACCACGGTCGGGATGAGGTTCATCACGAGTCCGACGAGGATCAGCACCATCCCTCCCTGGCGGCGGTTCGCCCAAACAAACTTCAACAAGAGTGCGGCGCTTTGGCATTCAATCACCACTGCCCAACCTGAGCTGATGTTCCCAGAGCGCACAATCAGTTGGAGCGTGAGGCCTGCAACGAGTAGCCAACCAAGAGCGGGCCTCCACAGCAGGAGGTTGCGAATGTTGCCGCCCTTGAAATAGCCGAGCGCACCGCCGAGGAGTAGCGCTATTGCGGTCCAGATCGCTGCCACCGCGGAATCGTACTGCGATGACGGTGCTGACGCCGCCATCGCAGGTGCTGACACCGGGGTCCCGGTGAGGTCATGCCCACGCTGATCGGCCAGCGCGGAATGTTTCCGCAGGTAGCGTGGCCGCCCTGGCATGTCGTCGGTGTCGCCCATTTCGTCAAGTTGTACCGGCACAACGCCGAGAACAGGGTATGAATAGATCCGATCGCTGGACGACATTGCTGCTCACAGTGGCGTCGCCAGTTCTTGCCGTGATCGCTTTCAGCTCCTTGCAGCAAGACGGTTTGACTGCAGATACCTCGCTGTGGGTTTTCCTCTTGTTGGTGTCTGCATGTGGGATTCTCAACGCTTCCGCTGCGTCATACCTTGCCAGACACCCCAGATCCGTTCCCGCAATGCACTTCCGCTCTGTTGTCACCGTTCTCGGCACTGCTGTCGTAACGTATTCGGCGGGATGGGGCTCACTCCTCGCTGTTGCCTTCCTGGTAGGCGGTAGTGAAATGGTCCGTGCTGCTGGCGCAGCAGCGCTGTGGCCGACTCACTGCTACACCTTGGCGGCGGTGCTTCTCGCAGAGATCGGAGTGGAACTGGGCTGGGTGCCTTCCGTGCTACCGCCAGGGCTCTCCCACGCTATTGCGATCACGGCGATGTGCTGCGCCACGTTGTGCGTCAGCGCTCTGCGGCGTGCAAGCACCGCAGCTGAGAAGGCCGAGGCACTCCTTGTACGGCGCGCTGCCCACTTCGGTGCACTCATCGAACATGCCTCGGACATTTTCGGAGAGGTTTGTTCCGAGGGCGTCATCTTGTACGTGAGCCCGGCGACGCAGGAGGTACTTGGGGTATCAGCCGCCGAAGTCATGAACCAATCGATTCTCGAATTCATCCATCCGGAACACCACGCAGTTGCTTTGGCGGCGTTAGCCGAACCCATCGAGGCTGGCCAGCAAACTCAGAGCACACTTCGGTTGAGGCATCGGGATGGTTCGGAGCGCGTCATGCTCGCAACGCTTACTCGCCCCCATGCCAGCGAGAACTTCATCATCAATCTTCGCGACATCACAACGCAGCATCGTTACGAGAAGCGCCTCCGTCACGAGGCGAACCACGATGTTCTGACCGGCCTGTTGAATAGAAAGGCCTTCAGTTTTGCGCTTGAAGGCCTCGGTGATTGCAGCGGCGCGGAGATATCGATGTTGTACATCGACCTCGATGGTTTCAAGACAGTGAACGACACGCTCGGACACGATATTGGCGATGAGGTCCTCCAGATCACTGCTCGACGGCTCGAACGCTGCGTTCGCAGGGCAGATGTCGTTGCGCGACTCGGCGGCGATGAGTTTGGAGTTCTGTTGCCAGCCGCGGGAACCGCCTTGGCCATCGTCGTTGCGGAACGAATTCTCGCTGAAGTGAGCCGACCGATACCCTCGCTGCCAGTGGGCATGACCGTTGGCGCGAGTATTGGCATTGCCACCCGATCGGCTGGGGGAATCGAGATGGGTACCCTCATTCGTGAAGCCGATGAGGCCATGTACTGCGCGAAGCGTTCGGGGCGTGCGAGGTGGCGTCGTAACGGAGACTCGACACCCGATCATGTGCCCAGCAGTACCGAGGACAATCGAGGCGCCGTGCACTCCTAGACCGATGCCATGAGTTGCACTCGGCCGTCTTGAAGCTGGCCTTTCGCACTGATGATGTCGCCCCGCATGCCCGGCGAATACGCTGGCGCAATGACAGAAGAACTACTCTATGACGTGCAGTCCGGCGTCGCCACGCTCACGATCAACCGACCTGAGCGGCGCAACGCTCTGTCGTGGGGCGTCATCAGTGGGCTTCGCGAACGACTTGGCCAAGCTAAAGCCGACCCGGATGTGCGCGTTGTGGTGATCACGGGCGCAGGCGAAAAGGCATTCTGCGCTGGTGCTGATCTTGGTGGGATGGCCGACAACGCCTCCTACGTTGAGGTCCACGATGCGCGGGGCGAGCTGGCGCGGCTCTTCACCGATTGCTACTCACTCGGCAAGCCGACCATTGCGAAGGTTCGAGGATTCTGCCTGGCGGGCGGGTTTGGTCTTGCTCTGTCCTGCGATCTCGTCATCGCCGCTGAAGATTCGGTGTTCGGCACCCCGGAGATCAACGTGGGGCTGTGGCCCTACATGATCACCGTGCCGCTGTGCCGCTCGATGCCACCCAAGAAGGCGCTTGAGCTGATGATGACGGGTCGGCGAATTGATGCGCACGAGGCGGATTCCCTCGGCTTGCTGAGCCGGTGCGTTGCAGTTGCCGATCTTGATTCCACAGTGGCGGACACGGCACAACTTCTCGCATCAAAGTCACCCTCGGTGATGCGTGCGGGCCGGGACTCCTTCTATGGGGTGTGGGATCTCGCAGCTGCCGACGCATTGCGAACCCTGCACCCGCTGCTCACGCTCAACACTTCCTTTGAGGACGCGGCCGAGGGGATCACAGCGTTTCTTGAGAAACGTGATCCGAAGTGGACAGGTCGCTAGGGTCTGGCGCTATGGCAACTGATGAACGATTCAATTGGCAACCGCTGATCGAGGATCTCGAGGCTCGTAAGGCAACTGCGCTGGAAATGGGCGGGGCTGAGCGAGTGCAACGCCAACGAGACCTTGGAAAGCTGCCGGTGCGAGAACGCCTCGACCTGCTGCTCGATCCAGGGAGTTTTGTCGAGTACGGCCAGTTGGCCGACCATATGGACCCTGGCTATGCGGCAAAGGGTTCATTTGCGGCCGACGGCTGCATCACTGGCATCGGTGAGATCAATGGTCGGCGGGTTGCAATCTGCGCCTACGACTTCACGATCATGGCGGGTTCGATGGGAGCAGTGAACGAGCAGAAGGTCACTCGACTCCGTGAGTTGGTCCTCCGTCAGCGAATTCCCATCGTGTGGCTTCTCGACTCCGCTGGCGCCCGAGTCGGCAGCGCGACCGGATCCACCTTCGCTGGGGCCGGCGCACTGTTTCGTGAGCAGGTAACGCTGTCAGGTGTGGTCCCTCAGGTCGCAGCGTTGATGGGTCACTGTGCAGCCGGAACTGCCTACATTCCTGCGCTCACCGACTTCATCGTGATGGTCAAGGGCACCAGCTCGATGGCCCTCGCTGGTCGCCATCTCGTCAAAGCCGCCACTGGTGAGGATGTAACCGAGGAGGAGATGGGCGGCTCGGGGGTGCACACCAAAGTGTCGGGAGTGGCCGACATGGAAGTGGAAGACGATGTTGCCTGCCTGCAGACTGTTCGGAAGTATCTGTCGTTTTTTCCGTCGAACAACACCGAGTCTGCCCCGACGGTAGCGACGGAGGATTCGAGCACCCGGCGGGCCGAGGAGCTGTATGAGATTGTCCCGACTGCGCCACGCCGCGCCTATGACATGGGCAAGGTCATCCGTTCCATCGTGGATGACGGTGACTTCCTGGAAATCAAAGCAGCCTGGGCGAAGAACGTCATCGTCGGGTTGTGTCATATGGGTGGCGAGTCAGTAGGAATCGTGGCGAGCCAGCCAAAGGTGCTGGGCGGAGCACTCGACGTAAACGCTGCCGACAAGACTGCTCGCTTCGTATGGCTCTGCGACGCGTTCGGTATTCCGTTGGTGTTTCTGCACGACGTTCCGGGATTTGTTGTTGGCTCAGTAGTGGAGAAACAGGGCATTATCCGCCACGGCGCAAAGATGTTGTTCGCCGTTTGTGAGGCAACGGTTCCGAAGATCTCTGTGGTGCTCCGCAAGAGCTACGGGGCTGGCTACTTCGTCATGAACGGGCTCGC
>DORQ01000271.1:3147-3278 GCA_003514205.1 Acidimicrobiaceae bacterium | reverse complement strand
GATGACATCATCGACCCAGCTGATACTCGGGCAGCGATCATCGCTGGGTTGCGAACCCATCGAAACAAGCAGGTTGCTCGGCCCTGGCGTAAGCACGGGGTGATGCCCGTCTAGCGAGGTGGCTCGCCTCT
>DORQ01000271.1:1574-2941 GCA_003514205.1 Acidimicrobiaceae bacterium | reverse complement strand
TCGACAAAGGGGAATGAAATGGCTGATGTACTCGCCGAGATCACTGCGAATGTGTGGCAGGTGCGAACAGAGGTTGGCGCAACTGTTTCGGAAGGCGATGAGCTCGTGATCCTTGAGTCAATGAAGATGGAGATCCCTGTCGAAGCTCCGTGCGATGGGGTAGTGGCTTCAATTCATGTTGCGCCAGATGACCAGGTCACCGAAGGAGATCTGGTCATCGTGATCACCGAGGCCTGAGTCGGCATGGCCGTTCACTACGCCTGTGAGTCTCAGATTGCGATCATTTCCATCGATCGGCCAGAGCGACGCAACGCGATCAACTTCGAGGCCCTCGAGGAACTTGCTGAGTGCCTGGGCAAGGCGAGCCTCGATGCGGCACGTTGTCTGATTCTGACTGGAGCCGAGGGGCACTTCTGCGCCGGAGCAGATCTGAAGGAGCTTGAGGACACGGTCTTCACTGACCGACTTGGTGAGGTCTTGCAGCAACTCACCAACCTGCCAATTCCAACTATTGCTGCCATCTCTGGGGCCTGCATGGGCCTGGGAATGCAACTGGCGATCTCGTGCGATATCCGTTGTGCGACGGAGGACGCCTACTTCGGCGTGCCCGTTGCCAAATTGGGCCTCATGATCAACCACGCCACGGTGGCTCGGCTGGTTCAGGTGTTCGGCTCGGGGGCTGCGCGTCACATGCTCCTCGGGGCCGAGGTGCTCACTGCTGAGGACGGATTTCGCTACGGCTTCGTTCAAACCCTTGGCGGCCTTTCCGATGCCCAACAGCTCGCGAGCAGAATTGCCGACCTCGCGCCGCTCAGTCTTGCTGGGACCAAGCTCGGGCTCAATCTGGTGGACACGCTGACAGAATCTCCCGAGTACACCGAGGCGTTCCGGCGGGCCTGGGACAGTGAGGACTTGATCGAGGGTCGGGCAGCGTTTGCGGAACGCCGATCACCGGTTTTCCGAGGGATCTAGCCCCGTCTGCGGCCGCAGGTTGGCGCGGTTTGCCACAAACGGCTCGCGCCCTGGCTCAACACTGCGCGCCTGCGCAGCTACTTGCCGAGACCTCGGGCCGAGCCTTTGGCCATGTCTCCCGTCACGAGGTACACACCACACAGGACTCGTCGATCATTCGCTGAGGTCCACGACCGTTCAGAGGGCCAGTAGGCCTGCACGTCGAACTTGCTTTCCTCCCAGGTCACGCCAGCAAACGCCGTGAAGGCAGCAAAGCACTGCTCCTCGGCCTTGTTCGCCACAGTGAGCGATCCCGGATACGGGGTGCCGGCGGGTGGTACCTCGGGTTCGCTGTACTTGAACTCGGCGTACAGCTCCACCGTATGAGGGTCAGCGCAGCCGATCAGCATGACCGC
>DORQ01000271.1:0-1320 GCA_003514205.1 Acidimicrobiaceae bacterium | reverse complement strand
TGGCATCTTGGGCGCTTGGCTTCTTCGGGTCGCCGCTGGTGCAGGCGAGCAATATCGCTGCGAACAACATGGTGAGTAGTGTGAAAACGATGGCCCGAGTACCTGACAGCGGCCTTGAGACTGTGGTGGTCGAAGTGTCTTTCGGGCAAGCTGGCGTCACGCACACAGACTAGTGCCGCCTTGTTCGAGCCAATTGCCGGCCTGTGAGGAGATGAATAATCGGCTGCCAATAGCTGGGGAGAGTTCAACTGCGGTTGGCTCGTTCCTAGCGGCGCCCGGTGAGGTGCGTGCCTCGTCGCTGAACTCTGGCCCGGTCGCTGTCCAAGTTGCTGTGAGCAACCAAGCCAAGGAATGCCATTGACGGTGGTCGGCCATGACTCTAGGTTTCCCTCGCGACGATTGTGATCACGCTTGACGGGACGGAAAAAATGAGGATTCGAAGCTATTCATTGGTCTTGCTAGGCGCCGGAATGACGGCTGGCCTGCTTGGTGCATGTACACCGCCAGCGGGCACAGGCGATCCAACGACCACCACAACGACGGTCCCTCCGGCTCACCAGATCGATCAGGACAATTTCCCGGCCACGGCTCCAACGGTCTCAACGGACCTTGCCGACTGTGTACTCAATCCCGTCGAACCAACGCATGTGCAGTCCGCTCAGACCTTCACTGCCGGCCGGTCTGGTCAGCTCGATCAGGTGGACCTCATGATCAGCTACCGGGACCCGGCCGCCGCCCCGTTGTCGGTCAGTATCCAGTCGACAACGCCTGCGGGTGGACCAAGCGGCGTTGAACTTGGGAGCGGGCTGTATAGCGGGCCAGCGGCGGAGAATCCGCCAGCGATGATTCCACTGTCTTCGCCGGCGACGGTTGTGGCTGGCACCAAATATGCGATCGTTCTGGCTGAGTCTGCGTGTGTGAGTACAGCAATTGGTGCCGCATGGAGACTTCAACTCGGCATTGCTGAGTACTCGGCTGGAGGATACTGGGCCAGCCAATCGGTGGGTGCGCCGAACTGGATCGACTATTTCGCGGTGTTTAACGGCGATTTTGATATTCGATTCCGCACCTGGGTCTCCTAGCAGTCGACTCGTTCGCCTGAGAAAGACGTTCGCTGACCCTCAGGTAGGGTGCGGAGCTGGCTCTGGCACCCGTCGAGCGGTGTATGAGGTCAAGGCCCTGTTCTAGGACCTCGTCTTTTCCAGTCCATGGCGGCGCTTTGCTCCTCACTAGGTTCGAATGCAGCAGATGTTCCAGATCTAGCCTGTGAGGAGATGAAGAATCCGCTGCTAGTAGCTCGGCAAGAACCGGTCGAGGTGG
>DORQ01000155.1 GCA_003514205.1 Acidimicrobiaceae bacterium | reverse complement strand
CGCCAGTGATGCCCGCGGGCGCAAGGATAGCGGTCAAGATCAGCAGAAGCCCGGCGAGCGCCGCGACGCTGGTTGGCTCCTTGGTGCCGCTGAGCTTTGAACCAAGGGTGGCCGCAATTCCGGCCTGGGTCAGCACCCCAGCAAGGAGGGCGCCGCTCACCGAGGTGATCCCCGCAAGGTAGGTGAAGGCAACTGCCACGAGTGCACCGATTGCCATGAAGCTATTTGGCGAGAGGGTTGTGACATGGAACGCCATTAATGCCCCGGCGACACCTGCGAGTCCGGCGGCAACCGAGAACGCTTCAAGCTTGGTTCGGCCAACATCGATGCCGCTTGCGGCGGCCCCACGCTCATTGGAGCGCACGGCTAGCCAACGAAGTCCTATCCGACTGCGCCGAACAAGCGATACCGCAACGCAGGCACCAGTGAGAACAGTCAGAACAGTCAACACAAAAGCTGGTCGGTAGTTCTCTGAGCCTTTGGCGGAAACTCCGAGATCGATTCCGGCGATCGAGGGTCGAGGGGCGCTGGCTCCGCCCAACCCACCCGAGAAGCTTGGGCTAGCAAGGATAAGTTGTTCGATCGCAACGGCACTAGCAAGGGTTGCAATCGCAAGCCCCATGCCGCGAATTCGGATCGCCGGGTAGCCGATGAGGATCCCAAGGCCGCTCGTCAGGCCACCCACTGCGACCAGCACAACTGGGAACGGGACTCCAGCTCTGGCGAGGTGAATAGCGGAGAATCCGCCGATCCCGGCGAATGCCAATTGGGCGAGGGAAATCTGCCCGACATAGCCGGTGCACACGACAATCGAGAGTGCGAGGAGGGCGAAGATCATTGAGACGATGAGCGCTTCACGCCACCAAGCTTGTGAGAACAATAGCGATACTGCGACGAGTAACCACCCGGCGAGCGCCCACCGCAAGATGTGTCGCGGAGAGGGTGAAGGGGGCAACAACGGCTCTGCGATGGACGACCGAGTTGGAAGTGCATCACTGCGCCACATGAGGGTGATCAGAATCGCAAGTACGGGTACTGATTGTGCGACGCCGATCGCCGGGAGCCACTTGGGTAGCCAGGTGGTCTCCGGGCGAACCAAGATGCCGAGAATCACCGATTGAACAGACGAGAGACCAAAGGCACACAGCGTTGTGAGTGAGAACGACTTGAGTCCGCCAAGCATCGCCGCTGCGAGTGCAGGCACCACCAGCAGGGGAGTTGTTGTGGCATCCAGCCCAGAGATTGGCTCAATCAGCACCACCGCAATGCCGGCCAGAATTGCTCCAATCGACCAGTTGATGGTTGCGATTCGATCGGGTGACAGGCCGAGTAGGAGAGCTGCGCGCTCATTGGAAGCTGCGGCCCGAGTGGCGAGCCCGAAGCGGCTGTACCGGTACAGCGCGGTGAGTAGTGCCGTCACCACGCATGCGCCGCCAGCGAGCCACAGTCGGTTCTCGGTTACTGCCACAGTTCCAATGCGGAGCGGATCGGTTGGCAACACTGGTCGACGAATCGTCACGGCTGCGCCTGCGGTGGGAAAGCGTTGCCGGGTGGCGTCCTGCAAATACAGCAGGAGCCCGAGGGAGGCGATGAGCTGTGCGAGCGGTGAGGACTCACGAAGTGGTCGGAAGATCAGGAGGTAGAGCAACGCGCCGAGCACTGCGCCGAGGAGAGCGATCACAATGATTGCCGAGGCCAAGGTGGGGCGTGGCAGGAGATGGAATCGGCCACTGAACCCAATGACGGGAAGTACGAGGTCTCCTGTTTCGCGGAACTCGAAGAACGCGAACGCCAGGTAGGTGCCGAGCGCCACGTGGGCGAAGTTGACCGTTCCGGAGCTCCGGTAGGTGAGAATCAAGCCGAGCGCGAGGGAAGCAATGACTCCACCGGCGCCGAGGCCAGCGACTGCAAACCCGAGGAGGTCATGCATTGGTGCAGTTAGCCCTCGTAGATCTCGCCGACTTCAATCCAATCGCCAATCTGGCGAAGTGCTCCGTCGTTCCATTCCACCAGGATCTGCTGGGGCGAGCACATGGCGGGCAGGCCTCGAAATTGTTTGCCGTCACAGGTGAAGTCGTGGCCCATGAAGCTGGTGGTGTTCTCAGTGGCTCGAAGCGCTGTGGTGATTGACCCAGCGTTGATGTTCGTTGCCCCGAGACCTACCAGGATGCGATACAGATTCATCATGGATCGAAAGCTCACGGTCCCTGCTCCCACTGGATCTAGGCCTTCACCGTAGGCCCTCACGACCGCGTTGTAGAGCTCGGAATCAGGGTTCGAAGTATCGGTGGAGATTGGTCCTTCAACGTTGAAGATCACCCCAGAGATCACCTCAGGTGCGAGCTGACTCGTGATGGCGGGAGCCGCACATGCTCCCGGGCTAAACAGTGCCGCCTTGGTGCCGGTGTTCCGAGCGCCCTCGATGAGAGAACGGCATGAGGTGTCTGCTCCCATCAGGAACATCGCGTCTGGATTCGCCGCCGCCGCTGCCTGAATTGGCCCGCTCAAGTCAGCGGCCACAATTGGGTAGGGGATGAGCTGGACCTGGACGCCGCGAGCCTCCAACACAGATTTTCCATACTCCGCTGACTCACCGATTGGTCCGAAATCCCCATACAGGATTGCAACCGACTTCGCTTTGAGTGTTGTCGTCGCATAGTCCGCAAACGCGACCGTGGTGCCCCAACTTCCTCCGCTCCACTGGAACGAATTCTCCCGCTGGGCAGAGGAGGAACTCACTGGAATTCCGCCGATGAAGGGGATGTCGTTGTCAGCAAGTACGTCGATCCCGTTACCAAACACATCGATTCCGCCGAGGACGGCTGGAGCCTTCTCTTCAACAAATTTCTGACCGCAGGCGGCTGAACCCTCAGTTGAGAAGTTGGTATTGCACACTGACAACTCCAGGGGCCGGCCCTCGATCCCCCCCAGGTCCTTGTTGATAAATGCAAGGGCGGCCTTCACCGCCCCGCTGAGTTCAGGAAAGGACCCCACAGGGGTGTTCTCCTGATTGATCATCCCGAGTTTGATTGGTTCACCAGTGGCCGGCGCTGGCGTCGCCGGGACCAGATCACCTAGCGAGCCGCCTCGGGCGCACTTGACAAGATCGGTGGCGCAATTCGCTGCCGCCTGTGACGCAACAGTCGTGCTCGTCGCCGACTTGGTCTCGGGCTCAGAGCATCCAGCGAGGAGCAAACAAGCGGTCGCGCATGCAAAAACGTGGAGTTGAAGCCTCATCGGTCCCCCGGGAAGTGAACGGCGTACACCTGACCGATGTTTAGCACAGGAACACTGTTCCGGTTTGGCCGAGCTGTTGCCGGGAGGTTCGACCGAGGTGAACACTGGTAACCTCGGTAGCGTGGGTGCACGTGGCGCCATCCACAGAAGCGACCGCAGAGACACTCGGGGGAGTTCGATGGCAACGCTCACAAAGAACCTGTTTTGGGGTCAGGGAGAACGGGATCACCGCCTTGCAGTCATCGAGGGGGCCTGGCCGACCGACGTGGTTGGCTCGGTATATGTGGTGGGACCCAACGCAATTTCGCCAGGTGGGCACTGGTTTGGATCTCACGGCATTGTCTTGAAGCTTGATCTGGTGCCGTCCGCGAGCGGTCACTTGTCAGTGACGCTTCGTTCCGTGCAAACACGGGTGAAACGCCTCCGAGACCGAGTGCCGATGCTCTTCAGGAAGTTCCAGTTCATTGAGTTCTCGCCAATGGGTGTTACCAACATGGCGAACACCAATGTTCAGAGCCTCAACGGTCGCATGTTCTTGGGCTACGACGCCGGTCGCCCGATTGAGATTGATCCACAGAGCCTCAAGGTCATCTCTCCAGTCGGAAGTAATGGCGAATGGCTGCAGAACTCGCCGGGTCTGTTGGAGCCGCTCTGCGCTGTGGCAGCGCACCCTGCATCTGATGTGGCTGAAGGCGTGATGTACTTCGTGAACTACAGCCAGGTAGAACTTCCGGGGGTGTCGGCGGAGACGTATGTGGCCCGGTGGGACTGCGAAGGGTCGGTGCAGCGGTGGCGTGTTCGAGGAATGAGTGCGTTCGACTCCATTCACGACATCAAGACCACTCGTCACCACCTGGTGTTCACCGATCTGCCCTTCAAGGTGGAGCCGGGACTCTTCCAGGGAAAGCCCCGCGAGGAACGGAATCAAAGCCACACCAATCTGTGGATTGTGCCCAAAGAAGCTCTTCGCTCGACGCCAGAAATGGGCGAGGTTGAGGCCGTCGAGGTCCAGATACCGATGCCAACAGGCCACGTCTATGCGGATTATGAGGAGGT
>DORQ01000320.1:4978-5164 GCA_003514205.1 Acidimicrobiaceae bacterium | reverse complement strand
CAGCGGTCGCGGTGCGCTCGACTCCCAAGACTCGATAGTGGGTTCGCTCCGGAGACACTGCGTTAGTTTGCTGCCTTCCAAGCCAGCAACCAAGTGCAACCCAGATCAAACGCCGAGCGATCTCCCGATGACCTCTTTCATGATCTCGGTGGTTCCGCCATAAATCGTCGTGATTCGTGCGTCGAG
>DORQ01000320.1:4533-4757 GCA_003514205.1 Acidimicrobiaceae bacterium | reverse complement strand
TGCATTTCGGTACACCACCACTTCGCCATCGAAGCATCGACTGCGGTGAGTTGGGATTCGTTCAATGCGAGTGTCGCTGCATCGATGAACTGACGCCCGATCGCTACCTCGGTTGCCATCTCGGCGAGTTTGAAGCGACTGTTCTGGAAGGAGCCGATGGGTTGACCGAATGCAGTTCGTTCCTTGCAATACGTGATCGTCATCTCGAGCGCTGCACTCGCGTG
>DORQ01000320.1:4117-4285 GCA_003514205.1 Acidimicrobiaceae bacterium | reverse complement strand
TCGGCAGTGTCTTGTGCGTGGAGGCCGATCTTGTCCAAGTTTCGACCTCGCTCGAATCCTTCCATTCCCCGCTCCAGTACGAGCAGGCTCATTCCCTTGTGCTTCTGGGATGGATCGGTCTTCACCGCAACGATGACCAGGTCAGAGTTGATGCCGTTGGTGATGAAC
>DORQ01000320.1:3418-3975 GCA_003514205.1 Acidimicrobiaceae bacterium | reverse complement strand
GTTGATGCCGTTGGTGATGAACGTCTTCGATCCGTTGACGATGTAGGTATCGCCATCTCGCACAGCGGTGGTTGACATCGCGGCAAGGTCGCTTCCCATTCCCGGCTCAGTCATCGCAACAGCGCAGATGAGTGTGCCATCGGAGATACCGGGCAACCAGCGCTCTTTCTGCGATTCATTTGCGTATTTCATGAAATAGGGGAGCGTTACATCATTGTGAAGAGTGAAGCCCGCACCAGCGGCCATGACTCCGGCCGCAGCAAGTTCCTCGACCACTACAAGGTTGTAGCGAAAGTCTTCGATGCCCGCGCCGCCAAACTGTTCTGGCACTTCAAACGCGAGGAAGCCATTCGACCCGGCCGACTCCCACACATCCCGAGTGACAATGCCAGCGGTTGCCCACTCCTGCGCTCGCGGGACAACCTCTCGATCGAGGAACGCCCGGTAGGCGGAACGAAACATGTTGTGTTCTTCTTCGAAGAGGGTTCGCTGCATCTGCGAGTTGTAGCACAACCTGCGCACGGGTTGAGACTGGCTGTGCTGGAATCGGGGCTGGC
>DORQ01000320.1:711-3270 GCA_003514205.1 Acidimicrobiaceae bacterium | reverse complement strand
GGCTTAGGTGGAATCGTGTCTCGTCAAGTAATTTGCAGCGAGGTGTTCGAGGAAGTTCTTGAACGATGACGGAGGCTCCAATGGGTTTGTTTACTGAAGAACACGACATGTTTCGCACCCTGGTTCGCGACTTCGTTGAAGGCGAAATCGAGCCGCATGCCGAGGAATGGGAAGCCTCGGGCATGTTCCCAGCGCGTGAGCTCTTTCCGAAACTGGGAGCGCTTGGTCTCCTCGGGCTGCAGTACGAAGCCGAATATGGCGGTGGCGAGGCCGATCCGATCTACCAGGCCATCTTCGCTGAAGAGATGGGCCGGATGTCCTGCCTCGGCGTCGCCATGGCGATCGGTGTACAAACAGACATGGCGACCCCCTCGCTTGCACGCTTCGGGAGCCCCGAACTCAAAGAGCAGTTCCTTCGTCCCGCGATTGCTGGGACCTCGATTGCAGCGATCGGCGTCACAGAGCCGGATGCAGGCAGCGATGTTGCAGGCATGCGAACCAAAGCAGTTCGCGACGGCGACGACTTGCTGGTGACGGGAACCAAGCTATACATCACCAATGGTCTGCAGGCCGACTGGGTCTGCCTGTTGGCGAGAACCTCAGACGAGGGCGGGTCGCGAGGAGTGAGCCAGGTCATCGTGCCAACTGACTCCGAGGGCTTCTCCGTCAGCCGGAAGCTCAACAAGCTGGGAATGCGAAGCTCTGATACCGCGGAATTGGTATTCGACAACGTCCGAATTCCCGCCGCCAACATCATTGGCACCGAGGGCCGCGGGTTTCATCAGCAGATGATGCAGTTCCAAGATGAGCGCATGGTTGCCTCCTACCAGATGGTCGGCGCTATGGATCATGCCCTTCAGCGCACCGCTGACTATCTCAAGGAGCGCAAGGCGTTCGGCAAACCGCTGATGGCCAATCAACACCTCGCCTACGAGCTCGCAGATCTTGCGAGCGAGGTGGATCTCCTTCGTCACTACAACTACAACGCAGCCGAGGCAGCGAAGCGCGGCGAGGACATCACACGGTTTGCGACCGTGGCAAAGCTTCGTAGCGCCCGTCTCGCCCGCAAAGTCGCTGACATTTGCCTGCAATTCCACGGCGGAGTGGGCTACATGGAGGAGACGTGGACTGCTCGCTTCTTCCGCGACACACGACTGTGGTCCATTGGTGGAGGAGCCGACGAGGTCATGCTGCGAACACTTGCCCGCATGGACGGCTTCTGGGCTGACTGATAGGTTGCCAAAACCAAACGGGGAGCTTGGGTGACCAGGCTGAGAGGGTGGCTGTTGGCTACCGACCCGCGAACCTGATCTGGGTAATGCCAGCGGAGGGAGACATATATGCCAAGGGCAATTGTGGTGCTCGGTGGGCCCATTGCGGAATCGGGGAGCCCTCGTTGGACTCACCCCGTGGTTCCTCGCGAGGGGGACATCGTCATTTGCGCTGACAGCGGTGCTGAGCGTGCGAGGCGCCTCGGACTAGTTCCCTCGGTGATCCTTGGGGACCTCGATTCGATCCCGAGCGACCTACTCGCTGAGGCGGAGGCCGAGGGCATCCCGGTGATCAAGTACCCCGTGGACAAGGACCACACCGACGCGGAGCTGGCTATGGCTCATGCCGAGGAGTCTTCTGCGGAGAACGTGTTGGTACTGGCCACCTCGACGGGACAGCAATCCCATTGGATTGGCGCGCTTGCAGCAGCGGGGGCCTCTGCTGAACGTCAGCCACAACAGCGCTGGGAGGTTCGCACCAGCGACACGAGGTTCCGGTGGGCAACCACAGGGTCAGTTCTCGAACTCACCCTTGATCCGCACCAGGAGTTCTCGGTGTTGCCAGACACAGACTCCATGGTCATCTCCATTGAGGGCGGCCAATGGAATCTGGCTCAGGAACGGATTGAGCGGGGGAGTTGTCGCGGGGTGCACAACCGTTGCCTCGGCGAGGTTGTTCGAGTGACGAGCCATGCGGGTCGTGCCTTGGTGGTGACCCCGTGAGCCGCCCGCGAACCTCTGGGTTGATCATGGCCATGCTTGCTGTTCTCGCCCAAGTGGCCGTTGGATGCGGCGGGGCTGCGGTGCAGGACCGAAGTGGCACTGGCGCAACGGAGATCCGGATCGCCAGCTACACGAGCTACCAGATCGATCCCGAGATCCAGACAGCTGTGGAGAAACGACTCAATGTTCAGATCGAGGTTGTGGCGGTCGGGGACTCCGCAGAGGCGTTGGCCTCGGTTGCGCTCACTGCGGGTAACCCCGATGCCGACCTCTTCTTCGGCGTCGACAACACGCTGCTTGCCACTGCGCTCGCCTCGAAGGCGTTCACCGCGGTGCCAGTGCCAAACCGGGTAGCGATCCCGGTGGAGTTTCAATTGGACTCGACGATTCCGTTAGTGCCGATCGACACCTCATCGGTGTGTGTCGACGCGGATTCGAGTTGGTTCGCGGAACACGGCCTGCCGATTCCGACCAGGTTGGAGGACCTCCTCGAGCCTCGATACCGGGGCCTGCTGGTGATCCCTGATCCCGTCAAATCCTCACCCGGTCTCGTCTTCCTGGCCGG
>DORQ01000320.1:0-433 GCA_003514205.1 Acidimicrobiaceae bacterium | reverse complement strand
TTCTCAGAAGGTGCGCTCTCCAGTTCCACCACGACGGTGCTCGCTGAAACCTGCACAAACCAGGTCGAGTACGCCGGGGTGCTTGCTGGTGGTCGAAACACCGCTAAGGCCGCCGAGGTGCTCAACGCCATGCTTGATGCCGACTGGCAGTCCTCGCTTCCGTTGTCCAACTTCGTGCTTCCAGTTCGAAACGACGTGGTCCTGCCCACCCAATACGGTCTCTTCGTCCGTCCGTCCGAAGCAGTTTCACTGGACTCGAATCTCGTGTCCACGGAACAGAAATCCTGGATTGCGGCGTGGCGGGAAACCTTCGAGTAGCCCACTTGAGGAGTCCTCGACGACTTCAGAACCTCCTCCTCGGTCTGTGTGTTCTTTGCTACGCAGCGCCACTGCTTCGGATCGCCGTCGTTGCTGCCCAGACGTTGGTGCGCCG
>DORQ01000220.1:12736-14029 GCA_003514205.1 Acidimicrobiaceae bacterium | reverse complement strand
CCCATCAGGCGGCCCCGGGCAGTCGGGCTCCACCGATCCTGACGCACCAGCCAAGGGGGAGGATCCTGCCCGACTCGACCCGGCGTGGACGGGATCGGGCGAGCCGATTGTGTTGGCATTTGGGGGCGATGTCCACTTCGATGGTCCGCTGCTTCAACAGCTTCGAGACCGACCGGACAACATCCTCAGCGGAGTGCGCCCGGTCCTCAGCGAAGCCGATATCGCCGTCGTAAACCTCGAGAGCGCTATCGGAACCGGAGGAGTGAAGGCGAGCAAACAATTCGCCTTCCTAGCCCCTGATTCAGCATTTGATGCGCTGAGTAGTTCAGGGGTGGATGTGATTGGTATGGCGAACAACCATTCCCTCGACCATGGCCAAGAAGGACTCCAACAGACCCTTGCCGCGATCTCGGCGAAAGGCGCTCCAGTTTCGGGGGTTGGGAACAATGAGCAGGAGGCAATGGCGCCACGGACCTTCACCATCCGAGGTCAGACCATCTCGGTCATTGTGGCCACTCAGGTTCTGGATTCCAACCTCATCACTGACTGGACAGCGACTGAGAACCACCCTGGAGTCGCAAGCGCGAAGCGAACCGAGTCGCTGCTGAGAACAGTGAGCGAAGCCAGGCGTGTCAGCGACACAGTGGTGGTGTTTCTCCACTGGGGAACTGAGAAGCAGCACTGCCCCAATGATGCTCAGGTGACGCTGTCACAGTCGCTCGCCACGGCTGGGGCCGACATCATTGTTGGAGGGCACGCACACCGCGTCCAAGGAGCTGGCTACCTCGGCTCTTCCTACGTTGCCTACGGACTTGGCAACCTTCAGTTCAAGACATCTTCTGAGGATGCCCGGGAGACCGGGATCCTCACGCTCTCGGTCACGGGCCGTTCAGTTGCTTCGCCCACCTGGCACCCCGCAAGAATCGACGGCAGCTACCAGCCTCAACTCCTTCAAGGCGAAGCAGCGCGTGAGGCGGTTTCGCAGTGGGAGTCCTATCGTGAATGTGCACGACTTACTTCGACCCCCGGTGGATCATGACTGATGTCATTCAAGAGTTCTTAGCGTTTCTCAACGCCTCGCCAACGCCATTTCATGCCTGTCATGGGCTCGCCCAGACGCTTCTGGATGCGGGCTTCGAGGACCACTCTTCTGGCACCCCCTCCTCTGGTCGGTTCGCAACCAGTCGTGGGTTACTTCGCGACGGTGGCGCATTACTGGCGTGGTCGCTGCCATCGACCGGCGCCCCGACTTCCTTGAGAATCATCGGCGCTCACACGGACTCGCCGCATCTG
>DORQ01000220.1:12325-12465 GCA_003514205.1 Acidimicrobiaceae bacterium | reverse complement strand
TACGGCGAGGTGCAGGAGCATCTGTTCGCTGACCACCGTCCAGTGCTTCGAATTCCTCAGCTCGCAATCCATCTGGATCGTGAGATCAACGAGAAGGGTTTGCTCCTCAACAAGCAGGTTCACCTGAACCCGATCTGGGC
>DORQ01000220.1:0-12107 GCA_003514205.1 Acidimicrobiaceae bacterium | reverse complement strand
CTCACCTGGGAGGTGTCCTGCTTCGATACCGCACCTGCCCAGTGTGTGGGGAGACACTCGGAGCTGATCACGAGCGCCCGCCTCGACAACCTCACGAGTTGCTTTGCTGCAACGCAGGTGCTCGCCACCACACCGCCGAGTTCCACCGGTCTGTTGATGGCGCTGTTTGATCATGAGGAGGTGGGATCTGTTTCAGCAACGGGTGCGCAATCTCCGCTCTTGCCAGACCTGATCGCCGCGCTGTGTGATGCCCGTGGAATTGATCAACAAGCACAGTTTGAGCTTCTCGAACGCTCCAGTGTCTGCTCCGCTGATATGGCGCATGCAACCCACCCCAACTACCCCGAACGCCATGAGCCGCAGCATCCGATTCGACTCGGCGGAGGTCCAGTCGTGAAGGTCAATGTCAACCAGCGATATGCAACCGATGCCGCCTCAGCAGCCGCGTTCATTCTCGCCTGTCAGGATCGTGAGATTCCGGTCCAGACCTATTCGCATCGGGCCGACCTCGCTTGTGGCAGCACGATCGGTCCCATCAGCGCAGCCCAGCTTGGTTGCTCGACCGTAGATGTCGGATTGGCGATGCTCGGCATGCACTCAATCAGCGAAACCATGGCGACCAGCGACCTCGAACTGCTGATTAGCTCCCTTCAGGGGTGGGCGATTCAGGCTGATCCGCGTGGCTAGCGGCTCCTCGTTGGGGAACCGTATCGACCCCGAGCCGATTGCGTGGACTGTCTCCGACTCCGACTCTGGTCGTGAGGGTTCGATTGTTCTTCGGGGTGATCGGTGGGGAACTTCAGATCGACCGCATGTCCTGCTGGCACACGGCGGTGGGCAGACCCGTCATTCCTGGAGAAGCACCGCAGCAGAGTTAGCACGGCATGGCTGGTGTGCCACTGCGATGGATCTTCGTGGACATGGTGATTCGGATCGCTCACCGACAGCGACCTACTCGCCAGACAGGTTCGCCCGCGATCTTGTTGAGGTGGCCGGTCAGTTTCCTGAGCCGCCAGTTCTCGTCGGAGCCTCGTTGGGTGGGCTGGCTGCGTTGAGAGCAGAGGGTTCCCTCGCCAAAGGATCGCTGCGAGCGGTGGTCCTCGTGGACATCACACCTCGGCAGGAGAAGGCTGGGGTGGATCGAATCGTTGGGTTCATGCTCGAACGCGCTGAGCTTGGGTTTGCCTCCTTGGAAGAGGCTGCCGAGGCCGTGGCCAGATATCAACCTCACCGAGCTGCACCGCCGAATACCGCTGGGCTCGAGAAAAACCTTCGCCTCGGCACGGATGGACGGTGGCGTTGGCACTGGGATCCAGCTATGTTCAGCTCCGAACAGGGGTTGCATTCGGTGCGAGACCACGGCGCCGGGTCAACTGGCGATGGTGCTGTTCCTTCTCCTAATCGTGATCAGCACCCGTTCTTGAGCGCGGCCCGGGCTCTGACAGTGCCCACCATGCTGGTTCGTGGTCGGTTGAGTGATCTCGTGAGCGAGGAAACGGCGCAAGAGTTCCTAGAACTTGTTCCGCACGCGCTCTACACCGATGTCAGCGATGCTGGCCATATGGTGGCCGGAGACCAGAATGATCGATTCTCCGAGGCCGTGATCACATTCCTTGACTCGCTGATCTAGTCGCACACGCGCCGCGGCGCTGACCCTACGTCAGCGCCGCGGTACAGAATCTGCTGGGGCCGGAGCGCCTATGCGCCGCCAATACCGGCACCGATGTCGGTTCCCCCACCGCCACTCGTGTCTCCAAGCGAGGCTGTATCAATGTTGCAGGTGATAGCACCTGTGGCCATTGCGGTCTCTAGCTCGCTCCCAGATTGCTCGGAACCCGCCGCAAAGAGTTCGAGCGTTCGCTGGACTCCAAGTGAGGTCACAATCTCATTCGCCAAGCAACCCGATTGCTCCTCGTTGAGACCCAACCCCGCCTCGTTGAGCGCTGCAGACACGAATCCAGAAGCGCTTTCCTGGGATGCACATCCGGCGAACGACTCAAAGAACAGCGCACCCAGCTCCTCTTGGTCCGCGCTGCTCAAGCTGATGAGGAACTCTCCGACGTTGTCGTATTGGGCAATGATCTCTTCAGCTGCGCAGGTGGCATCGTCTCGGGAAATGGGAAGATCCCCGCCTTCCAGCATTCCGTCCACGAACTGGCTTGTCATGTCGCTGGAATCGATGCAGTCGGTGATCGCATCTTCAAATGCCCCGGTGTCACGGCTTGAATACTCGGTTGCATCGAATGCCTCAGAGTCAGTCGCTATCTGCAAACCGTCTTCGGAAAGCTCGCTTACAACCGATCCAGCAACACAATCGGCTTCATCGCTCGACATGAAGTCGTCGCCGGTTGGCGAGGTTTGAAGCGCGCTAGCCAAGTTGGCCTCAGCATCGCCGCCAACTTCGGGAGCCTCCGTTGTGGTGGTTGTCTTCTTCTTGGAAATCTTGATATCTCCATTTGTGGACGTACAACCAGCTAAAGCAAGAGTGGCTACGAGTCCAACGGCGGCAAGACGGCGCATAGTGATTCTCCTAGTAGGCGATTGCCCATCTTATCGGAACACTCGTTTCAAGAGCCTTACCTTTGCCGAGGAAAATGGCGGGTACAGCATGGTTGGGTCGGGCCGTGTCGACTTTCGAAGTACCGACTTGTGATGGCTGAACGCATCAAATCCGCTTCGACCGTGATAGGAACCCATTCCAGAGGGGCCTACGCCGCCAAACGGCAGGCCCTCTGGCACGAGATGCATCATGAGGTGGTTGACACAGGCTCCTCCACTGGAGGTTCGTTCCAGCACCCGGTCTGCCGTCTCCGGTGACTTGGAAAACACATAGAGGGCGAGCGGTTTCGGTCGGTCGTTGACCATCTCGATCGCAGCGTCGATGTCGGGCACGGAGATGACTGGAAGGATTGGACCGAAAATCTCTTCCTGCATCAGAGGGGAGTCAAGATCCGGATTGATGATCACCGTGGGGGCGAAAAACTTCGACTCACGATCATGGGTTCCGCCACAAATCAGCGTTCCGCCAGCTGTGTCGGCAAGCCCGACGAGTCGGTCGAAGTGGTGGTGGTTGATGATCCGTCCCAAATCTGGCGAGGATGAGGGTGTAGCCGTGTAGTAGCGCTCTAACGCATCCGCGATTCGCTGGACGAGTTCCTCAGCCACTGAGGCCTCAACCAATACGTAGTCTGGAGCAATGCAGGTCTGGCCTGTATTGAGGCACTTGGCCCACGCGATTCTTCGTGCCGCCACCTCGAGATCAGCGTCTGCAGCGACAATGGTGGGGCTCTTTCCGCCGAGTTCTAGGACCACGGGAGTCAGGTGTTTGGCAGCTGCTGACATCACGACCTTGCCGACGTTGGTTGAGCCAGTGAAGAAGATGTGATCGAACGGAATGCTGAGCAACGCAGTTGTCTCGGCAACGGCACCCTCGACGACTACTACTGCTTCGTCGTCGAGATAGTGCGGGATGAGGCGAGCCATCACCGCTGCGCAGGCGGGAGCCAACTCAGAGGGTTTCACGACCACCGCGTTTCCAGCGGCAATCGCCGCCGCCATTGGTTCAACGAGAAGCTGGATCGGGTAGTTCCATGGAGCGATGATCAAACAGACACCGAGCGGCTCGTGGATCTGCTCGGCGCTTGCGGGTTGGCTCAGAAATCCAGCGCTCATGCGCTTCGGTTTCATCCACGACTCGAAGTGCTTGAGGACATGCTTGATCTGTAGGCGGGCGTGTCCAATATCGGCCACAAACGCTTCAGCCACTGGCCGGCCTAAATCGGATTGAATTGCCTCGACCAACTCTGCTTCGTGCTCGGTGAGCAAGGCCAGCAAGGCCTTCAACTGACCGCGCCGCCACTCGGCCGGCCGAGTCCTCCCGCTGCGAAAGACTGCGCGGACGTTGTCGACCAGTTCACCGTAGGCCGATTCGAGCGAGGTTGCATCCGAGGAGGCGAGATCTGTCATGGGCACTACCTTCTGGTCGAGTTGACGTGAGGCCAGAGTACCGCAGCAGACCTCTGAGTTGTGGTCCCTGGATGGCTTCTGCCGTGCGGCGGTGCAGCCTCTACAGTGCTCACGTGGAACTCAATGAGGCGTTGGCAACGCTCGGGATTGCTACCCCAGCGGCATTGGCATGCCTCTCAGCCAGCAACCTGCGGGATCGCTACCTCGATGAACTTCGCCGTATCCATCCCGATGTCAACGCCAGCGAGTCGGCCACTCGAAACACCGCCGCGTTGAATCTCGCATATGAGGTCGCGGCGACGTATCACGCCTCTGGCGTTCACAAGATCGACTCCCCCGCCCCTGAGAATGCGAGCGAATCTGTAATCGTTCGGTGCGTCGCGGATGACACGATCGCTGTTGGCGCCCCACACGACGAGACGTTGCTATTGCTCCTCGAGGTATGTCACAACGTGGGCGACGTGAGCTTCCTCGATCCTTCTGCGGGCTTGGTGCAAGTTGTCGTCTCATTCGTGGACGAACCAGTGTGCACACTGCTCTTTTCCCTTCAAGGTCGCGCTGGGACCGGCGAAACCGAGATCTTTTTGACCTTGGATTCCATGGAGGCACGGGATGCTCCGCCGGTAGCAGCGGTGACCGCCATGCTCACCAGCGAGATGACGGCCCTCGCAATGAGACAGTGAGAACGCTATTCTCGGCCTGTCGATCGACGTGAGTCGATTGCATGACTGGGGGACAAGATGTTGAGAGCCAACGTGTGGAAACAGCGCTGGGCGGCAACGAGTGTTGCACTGCTCGCAGGGATTGCTCTGGCCGCGTGCGGCCCGCCAGCTCCAGCGGCGAACGTCACAGCAGTAACGCTTGGAAACACCGGTGCGTTTGGCAACGGGACCTCCAACACCGTGATGGCTTCTCAGGACGGAAATCTCGTCGCCTTTCTCTCAGGTTCGAGCGATCTGGTGGCCGGGGACACCAATGGCGTTGAGGACGTCTTTCTTCGAAATGTCTCGGCTGGAACGACCGTTCGTATTGCCACGTCCACGCCGCTTGCGTTGATGCGGTTGCACCGAATCTCCGCGAATGGGCGATATGTGTCCATTCTGAGAATGACGCCCAGCACGTACGACTGGTTTGTGTACGACACAACCACTGGCGTGACCACGCCAATGCCGTCCTCAATACCCAATCAGCCCTTCGAGGCCATCACCGATTCAGGGCTGACAGCAGTGCTGGGAACTAACGGCAACGGTGTGACCGGCGGCGGTTGCGCATTGGCAGATCTGGCAACACAGACCGGCCGGCCATGTGACACAACTGGAACCAACAATGTGTTAGTAGCAGTCAGTGCCAATGGCGAGTACATGTTGGTACGTTCGGTGGCCGCAGGGAACATCCAAGAGGCGGTCATCGAGGTGGCGACAGGCAACAGGGTTGCCGTGAACCTTGCCCTGAGTGGCGGGCTCGCCAACACTGCATATCGCAAGCTCTCCAACGATGGGACCAAAATCCTGATCAGTCATCCGCAGGTGCCGGCCGGCGTGTACGACGTGGCTTCGGCCACATTCGCTCCACTACCTGGAAGCACGCCAAACGGACTGACCTGGATCTTGGATATCTCCTCAGATGGAAATCTCGTTGCGGTGGTCTCGAAGGCAACGAACCTTGGACCACTCGACACCAACGTCGAGTTCGACACCTACATCTGGAACCGCAGCGCCGGCACGATCTCACGGATCACGCCGGACATTGTTTCGAACTTGACCCCTGGACAAGGACGAAACATCGATGTGCGGGCCTCGTTGATCCTGGCGAACGCAACACGCCTTCTCGACGTCACGATTCATCCGTACCTTGCTGCCGACACGACCCCGAGCTTCGACGGGTACCTGTTGCCGATCTAACGACGGGCACGTGCTGCCGATCTAACGACCGGCACCTCTGCCGATCTAACGATCAGTGACCGTTGGCCGCAGTTCCAGGCCGCCTGATGGGCACGGGGTGGCCGTCAGGGGTGCGCTTTGCCGTTGTTTCTTCCCAAGTGCGGATCGCTTGGCCCATTGGTGTTGAGGGATCCGCATTTGTGGAGGGCCACAGTTCCTCGGCCATCGCCCGCCAGTCCGCAGTTGCATTGAGTTCGCCAATCAAGGCCCAGAGGCCAAGGTTGATTCGCTGAATGATCACGAGGGAGGCGGGAAGCGTGATGGAGCGAATCATCTCCTTGTGGGGACCATTCAAGTCGAAGTACTTGCGAAGACTCTTCGACGCGTAGTCGGAGGTGATCAGCCGCCGCCCAGGCTCCATGACTTGTTCGAAGAAGTGGATGAAATAGTCGCGGAGCTCCTCGTCGGTGAACGTATCTGTGTTCCCGATGACTCCAGCACGTGTCCAGACCTTGCGCACCTCAGCCATGTCGTGGTCGAGCACCATGGCGCGAATCATGTCGCTGAATTGCTGAATCTCGTCTTCGGTGAAGAACTTGCAGAGGCCGTAGTCGAGAAAGGTGATCTTTCCCCCGGGGGCGCACAGGTAGTTGCCTGGATGAGGGTCGCCGTTAAATGCGCCGAGCCGATAGATGCCCCCAAAGGCGTACCGATACAGGGTCTCAGCGAGGAGGTTCCGTTCCTCATCTGGCCAGTGCAATGCCTCCGACCAGGTCGCGCCACGAACGAACTCGGTCACCAACACACGGGAGGTGCAGAGTTCAGGCAGTACCTCCGGCACCGAGATGTTCGGATGGCCTCGGTAGTAATCCGCAAAGAATTGCTGATTCTCCGCCTCTCGCACGTAGTCGAGTTCCTCGATGAGGCGAGCCCGAAGCTCCTCGACGATCGGCTTTGGGTCGAGCCCTGACAGCAGTGTTCCAAGCGCGCCGAAGAGGAGGTCACTGTTTTGGAGGTCGGCCTTGATCGCGGCGTCGACTCCCGGATACTGGATCTTCACAGCCACCTCGCGCCCATCCTTGGTGACGGCTCGGTGCACTTGGCCAATCGAGGCAGCAGCAATCGGAGTTGGATCGAACTGGGCAAAGACCTCCAGGGGCGAGCCGCCGAGTTCAGCGGACACGACCTGTTCGACAAGTTCGTAGGCCATGGGCGGCGCCTGAGTCTGAAGCTGCGCCAGCATCTCCCGGACGTGTTCGGGCAGACCTTGGTCGATGTAGCTGGCCATCTGACCAAGCTTCATCACAGCGCCCTTCATGTTGCCAAGCACCTCAGTCACTTGCTGAGCAGTCCGAATCTCAAACTCCTGCTTCAGGACCTCCTGGCGCTCGGGGGACACAAACTTGCTACGAGCCTGCAACGTCGCGTACTGGGCGCCCGACTTTGCTGAGAGTCGAGTGAGGGTTGCAGTCCGTCGAGCATGTGACGCGTCGAAGCGGCGCCATGCAGCGCTGGCAACGGCACCACTACCGATGACCAGCGCTGCGCGGTGTAGTCGTTTCACCTCGCCTGCACCTACTCCTCAGTAATAGTGATGGAGTTGATGACCACAGGAGTTTGAGGGCGATCAGATCGGTCGGTTGGGGTGGACTGGATTGCCTCGAGGACATCCAGTCCGCTGATCAGTTTTCCAAAGAGCGAGTAGGAGGGGGGCAGACCTACTCCGGAGGGGCCAGAAACGATGAAGAACTGCGAGCCGTTGGTGTCGGGTCCAGCGTTAGCCATTGCGAGTGAGCCGATCTCATAGCTGCGCGGTGCTGGAAGCTCATCAGCAAACCGGTACCCAGGATTTCCGCGGCCTGAGCCTTCTGGGCATCCGCCTTGGATCATGAATCCGTTGATCACGCGGTGAAAGACGAGGCCATCGTAGTAGTGGTAGCGAGCGAGGTTGACGAAGTTGTTGACCGTCGCTGGCGCCTTGCCGGGCGCCAAAAAAGCAACCATGTCGCCCATCGAAGTGGAGATCGTTGCTACGTAGCTCGTTCCCTCGTTGAGGGTCATGGGCATTGGGGCGGAGAACTTGGTCTGTCGTTCGGAGGAGCCGTCTGCGGCGGGGGCCGGTGTGGAGGTCATGATGTGTCCCTGGTCTAGGCGGTCGCCGTGTCGTTCATCGGCGCGGCATGTGCGTACACATGCCTGGCGAAGGTTAGCCCGTCGCTCCGAATCGTTGAACAGCTTCGAGGGCTTGGGGCATTTCCAGCTCAAGTACTGAGGCCCCGCCCTTGTTGGCACCTCGCGTTGGGAGCACGACGGTTTCAGGGGTTGAGCCGCTCAGGCGACGTGCCAACGAGAAGAGATCGGAGAGACCGAGTTCTTGATCCACTCGAACTCCTTCTGTTGCAGCGCCAGCGATGCGAGCCAGTTTGATGGGGTTGCGCGTCGCTCCGAGCCCGGAAAGAACCGTGCGGATGAACTTCTGCTGCCGCTCTTGTCGACCAATATCGGCCCGAGGGTCTTGGGTGGGTGTGCCATCGATCAACTCGGTGTAGTGGCGAGACCGCACATAGGCCAAGGCCTGGGCGCCATCAAGGCGATTGACACCTGCGGTCCCGATTTTCAGCCCCGAACTTGGGTCGATCACGGGATGGGGGAAGTCAATGTCGATTCCTCCCATTGCATCCACCATTCCCGCGAAGCTGACAAAGTCAACCTCAAGGTAGCGATTGATGGGTATGCCGAGATTCGCAGTCACGGTCTTCACGAGATTGGCCGGACCACCGTTGTACGCACCGTTGATTCGTCCCTTCTTGCCCGTCTCGGAGTTTGTTACCCACAGATCCCGTGGGATCGACATCATCTGGGCGCTCTCGGGTCCAACTCTGAGCACGATGATGGTGTCACTTCGGCGCCCCTTGACATCGACCCCGATGACGCCAACATCGGGGGCGTTCGGATCGATTCCGTCTCTCGAGTCAGATCCAACGATGAGGTAGTTGACAAAGTCGCCACCTTCGGGTGCCAAGGAATCACCCAGATCGACTCGGTACAAGCCGTTGACCGTTGACCACGCCCAGAAGCCCACGCCGCCAAGGAGGAGGAGGCACAGCATCGGAAGATACAAAAAGAACCAACGAAGCTTGGGCCGCAGCCACCGAAGTTTCGACTTCTTGGCTGTGGTGGTGGTCTGTCGACTCCTGGCCCGTCGGCCAGGACTCGGCGTTGCTCCCTCGGCGGCTCGGTCGGGAAAATCCTGAGGGCGAGGTTGGTTGAGGACCGGAGGAACTACCGGTTGTTGTGGTGGCGAGGCGCTGTGGCCCACCTCGGCGGAAGAGGACTGAACGACTTTCCGCTGAGGTCGCTCGGGCGATGATGCGGCACCCGCTCCGCTTTCAGCAACGCGTCGCCGGCCGGGCGTGACACCAGGATGCTGCGGATGATTCGGGTGCTGGTCACTCACCCCCAGAGTCTGCACCATGGAATCCTGCAGCGAGTGGATTGGGCGAGAGCTGCTGGCATGGGCCGAATGGACCACAGAGTGGTGTCGGAGCACCCATTGTTGATTTCGAGGATTGTCACCACTATGGGTAGTACAGGTTTCACCTAAAGCGAGAACTCCCCCATGTCCTCTTCGGTATCAACATCCACCAACACTTCCCAACACAGAGGGTTCGACGATCCTAGGTTCGGAGCAGGTCCTGCTCAACGGGATTCCACAGGAGAACTGGTCTACCCCGCATCGCCACATTTCCTGACTGCATACCGGGTTTCCTTTCGGCTGACTGGAGATCGACGAGTAGCTGCCGAGATTGCCGTCAGGACACTGGTTCAAATTGAAACCTCAGCCAGACTCAGTGACCCAGAGCTCGCGGATATCGCCCAGTCAGCGCTGACGGCGTCACTTACATATTGTTCTGCGCACCCCGAAATTGGAGCGTCGGATACTCATCAGCAACAACGTGCTCGGCTTCGTCGAGAACTTGGCCGCATCACAGACTTCGAGCAGTCAGTGCTCTGTCTGCGTCATCTCGTTCAATTGACGCCGAGTCGTATTGCAGTGGTGCTTGGAGTTCGAGAGAACCTGATTCGTGAGATCTGCCAGCAATGGGTTGCCGAGGATGCGCCAGCGCCAGAATCAACCATGCTGGAAGGTCTTGCCGAGTGGACAGACAATGACTTCAGCAGGTCACGCTCTGAGATCGAGTCCCCTCACTATTTCGGTCATCTCGACGACCCCCAACCGCCAGTCAGTCACAAGCGTGGCCCGGTGAGCGGCGCATAGACGGTCCAGCAGTGCGGAGTGCCATTCTCCCCTCCCGCACGCGTTGCTCGGTGCCCTATGATCGTGCCGTGCATATTTCCCCAGCACTGACTCGCATCTCAATCTCCCTTCTTCTCGTTGGTTCACTCGCCGTAGCCACGGTTGGGTGCGGAGACGAAAGCACAACCGCAAGCACAACGAGGTCCTCAACGACTGCAGGCACCAAAGCAGGTGCAGGAGCGTCCTCAACCAGTGGTGCACCGGTTGTCGCTGACTGGGACGCCAACTCTGCAACGGCGCAGGGCGCACCAGTGGTGACGGTCCCTGTGGACCCAGCCCCCACGGAATTGTCCATCGTCGACCTCGTGGAGGGCACCGGGCCCGAGGTGGAAGCTGGGATGCTTGCCACCGTTGACTACATCGGCATTAACTTCTCCAACGGAGTCGTCTTCGATGCGAGTTATGGACGGGCTCCCTTCACCGTAAATGTTGGCTCGGGCTCGGTCATCGAAGGGTGGGACACTGGCCTCTTGGGAATGAAGGTCGGCGGTCAACGGCAACTGATCATTCCCCCAGAACTTGGCTACGGTGCGCAGGCTCGAGGCGAGATTCCCGCAAACGAGACCCTCATCTTTGTTGTTGATCTCCGTTCTGCCCTGAGTAAGCCGACCGTTGAGCCCGCACCGGGTGCGACGTCCTTCGAGATCATCGACCTCACTGAGGGACAGGGCGACGCTGTCCAAGCAGGCGATCAAGTCTCGGTGCAGTATGTCGGCGTGAGCGCGGAGACTGGCAAGGAGTTCGACGCTTCGTGGAACACTGGTCAGCCCTTTCAATTCCAGGTAGGAGCTGGCGGAGTGATTGAGGGCTGGGACCAAGGACTTGTTGGTATGAAAGCCGGAGGCCGCCGTCGACTGGTCATTCCAGCCTCGATGGCCTACGGCGAACAAGGCAGTCCACCGGTCATTCAACCAAACGAGACGCTAGTTTTCGTTGTGGATCTTCTCTCCATCAACTAGGCAATAGGACATGGCGGAGCTTCAGGCAACCCCAACTCAGGTTGTTCGAACCGTTTTGAGTGAGATGCTGCGCGACCTCAGCACGGTTCATCGATTAGAGATCCAAGTTCAGGCGCAGTGCGAACAAGCTAGAGAGACAATCGCGGACCTTGGGCCGGCCTGGGCGGCGCATTTCGCAGTTGGCGTGGCGCTTGAGCATCTCGCTGCAGGAGAAGAGCCGTACCTTTCGCCGGCCTGGGTTGATCGATTTGCGGGTGCCACCGTTGCAGGCCGCACCGTGCTGGCGTTGTATCACCTGTGTAGGTACACCGAGGAGGAAACTGCGATTCTCACCTCCCGGTCGCTTGACGAGGTTGAGGAACTACTCGCGGCACGTAACGGACCGGATCTAGAGACAGTTGACGTGATCTTCGCGGAACCTGAGGTGACTCCAGTTCCAGCCCCGGCGGCCTTTGCTCCCCCGGCTCCGGCGGCCTTTGCTCCCTCCGCTCCGGCTCCTGCTGTCCCTGTGCCCTCCGCTCCGGCCGCCTCTGCCGCCTCTGCCGCTGCAGTTCCTCAGGCCCCACCGATCCTCTCGGCGCCCATTCCACCACCCGTGCTTCGTCGGGACATACCAGTACCGGCCGCAGGCGCCCTGGAAGCACCGCCGATGCAGGTGGTGTTTCGGGACTCCTCCGAACAGGTGCCCCCCGCTAGCCCTCCCAGCGATCAGCTTGAACAGCATTCGCCACCCGCTGCGACCGACCTCGAACTCAACAGCGCCGGCCGACCTCCAACTTCGCCAGATCTAGAACCGGTCGACCGACCCCCCTTGGCTCTTTCCAAGGCCGTCCGCCCCCTTCAGGCAGCGCCGTCGTTGTTGGGCTCCCAGAGTGAAACGCTGTTTTCAACGATCCGGCCGACAGACACCCAGCCTGGCTCAGCGGCCTCGAGCCGGTTTACTACTCCGCTCTTCGGCGATCCAACATCTCAGCGGGTTCATTC
>DORQ01000256.1:4789-17441 GCA_003514205.1 Acidimicrobiaceae bacterium | reverse complement strand
GTGAGGGTGGTGCAGTTCTTCACAGTGATTGTGCCGGTCGCCGAGACTGACCTCCAGAGCCCGCTGCCAGCGCCCTGCGCAGTGATGGCAGTTGTCACCGATCCGGAGGCTGATGGGTTCTCGTAGGTCGCCGCTGGGGCAGGACCATTGCCTGCAGCTCCGACAGTGCATTGAGAGACAGTTCCAAGGAGTGCATTCGCGTGGTAGAGCGTGATTCGAAAGGGCGCCTGGCCAGGTCCGAAGCTCACGGTGTTGTTGAAATGCGTGGCCGGTGTCATCGTCAGAACATCTGCGTGAGCCTGCTCGCCGATTGGGGCGTACCGTTGCCCCTCAGCAACCAGTTTCGTCCCGCCGGTCAGTTGGTCAAGCCATTCTGTTGTTTCAACCTTCTCGGTTACGGGGGAGTTTTCCACGATGGAGAACGGCAGAATCCCATGTGAGCCGCTGATGAAATCCTGGTTCCCGGCGGGCGGAGCGCAGGCGGTTGCAACCGCGAGGAGTGCTGCACTCGCCCCGATCGCTCGGAGGGCCGCAATCGGATTTCTCCTCATCCGGCCCGCGTTGCTCACTGTGATTCTCTTCATGGTCTTCCCCCTGCTTAGCCGTGGCGGCCTCGGCCATCACAGTACCAAAGGAATTCAGGAGGTGGAAGTGGGTCGTTTGACGAGGCTGGAAGCGGGTTTCGCCAAGCGCCTCGCTGGATCGGACCTGATTCCAATGTTCCACCAGACAGCCATAACGAAGGTGGTTCATGGCTGCCTGGTGCGCGCTGGAGCGGTTCTGGTAGGTGGAAGTAGCACCGGCTGCCCCAACGGTGCACATGGATGTAGTTCCCAAGATCGCATTCGCACGGCGAAGAGTGATTTGGAAGGGTGCCCGACTAGCTCCCAAGGTCACGGTTGTGTTGAAATGCGAATTCGGAGTCATCGTCAGAACGTCTGCATGCCGTCGGTACCAGTGATGTCATCAAGTGCACCGGGTGACCGGGTGCAGCCAATAGCCGTAACCAGCAGGGCTGCGCTTGCGGCGGCAACTCGTAGTGCCCGAAGCGGATTTCTCGTTGTTGGGCTCAAGTTTCTGACAGCGATTCTCTTCATGATCTTCCCCCTGCTTTGGCCAGTGTGGCTTCAGGGGCACAACATCAAAATCCAGTGAGGTCTCACCATCGTTGTCCGGTGCCTCGTTCGCCGAGCCGAATCGCCAGGAGAAGGAGGATCACAATTGACCCAATGATGCCAAGAGCGGCCGTCAGTTGGACTACGAACCAGAAGGTCAGTTTCCATGGACGCGGCGCTTGTTCCATCGGTTTGATCTCCACCCAAGATCCGCCTGGCTTGTGGCGAACAATGCCGGCTCTTCCATTCGCAACTAACACCACATCCCCGGCGATGGTGATCGAGTTCGGGCCGCGGCTATCGGCACAGGAGCCCTGATTCTCTTGCTGGTTTTGGTAGACAATCCGGCGTCCAGCGAATGTGACTTCCTCGATTGCGTGGCTATCGGTGATTTCCCAGCAGGTCGCCGCTGCGCAGGCGCGCCCAGGGTCCGGCTCAACGATTGGTGCGTCGACTGGAACCGAGTCAACGATCGTTGAAGGGTTCCCTACGGAGGAATCCTCAGGTACCCGATCTCGTCGGATCTCCTCGTAGGAGCGGTCCTTTTCTGATTCAGTGGCAATGCGCCAGTTCCTTCCTGCGTCCTCGCTGATCCAATCAAGTGATACCGCTGAACCGTCATCGAGCACCTCGATGTAGGTAAAGGCATCCTCGTCGTAGCACTGACAACCAGTAGCTGAAGGGAACAAGAGAGACCCAACAACGAGAGCACCAACTCGAAAAATCGACCTCCGTTGGGCCAGTAGGAGCATCTCCGAGAATGTAGCGGCGAGTCCCATCAAATGTCGGGCATCAGTTGGTGAATAGCCTGCCAAGTCTGAAAGTTGCAGGTGTGCGTTTCGCTCAAGTCTCCAGCTGAGCTAGGTCGTGGCGAGCCACTCAGAGACGGCTCGAGCGAACTGCTCGGGCTGTTCCAGATGTGCAGAATGTCCCGCTCCATCGACACTGACCCGTGACGCATTGGAACCGATTGCTGAACACATTTGATCGCCAATCTCGGCGAACTTTTCATCCTGAGTCCCAGTCAGAACCAGCACCGGCATCGACAATTCCGCCAACCTGGCCCATAGATTGTCCTGGGAGCCGGTGCCGAGCCGCTTGAGCGCCCAGGCCAGACCTGCCGCTGTGTTGCGCTGGCGTTCTTCAAGAAATCTGGCTGAATCGCTGAGCCCTTCGAACATTGCGAGTGCTAACCATTCTGTGATGAATGCCGAGACGCCGATCTGCTCGATCCGCTCTGCAAGGGCTGCGTCCTCGTGTTGCCGAGCTGCACGGTCGGCGGTATCAGCTATTCCAGGTGTTGCACTCACCAAGATGAGTCGCTTCACTGCCTCGGGGTGTTCAAGGGCAGCGTGCAGCGCAAGCCTTCCGCCAAAGGAGTAGCCGAGATAGGTTCCAGCACCGAGCTCAGATACCAGATGATTCGCAACGGTCCAGAGTGTGGCCAAGGGATCGAGAACGCCTGGATTCGAGCCATGGCCTGGAAGGGTAGGTGCGGAGATCTCCGTGGTTGGTCCTGCAATCCGGCGCCAAAGCGCCTCTTGAACAGCCGTGGTTGACCAGCAGTTTGCTGTCTGGGCGAAGCCGTGAAGCAGAACGACTCGGGATCGGGTTGAGGTCACCTTCTGAGTGTAGGAAGCACTGCGACCTACAGTGGTGAACCATGTTGAGTATTCGCGTGGTTGGACCTGAGCCAACATGACTCAGGTCCCCAATGTTGCGGTGACCTTTTGCGCCACTCTTGTCGATCAGTGGGTCGAGAATGGGTGTCAGTTTGCGGTGATGTCCCCTGGCTCGCGCTCCACCCCGATGGCCTTGGCGCTCGCAGCGGATGAACGAATTCGACTTCTGGTGCATTACGACGAGCGATCAGCCTCGTTCCTTGCCCTCGGACTCGCAGTCGCGCATCGGCGACCAGTTGTGGTGTTGACCACGAGCGGAACTGCCGCCTCAGAACTGCATAGTGCGGTGGTCGAGGCACATCAGCAAGCCGTCCCACTGCTCGTCGTCACCGCAGATCGCCCGCCGGAACTTCAAGGTGTCTGGGCACCGCAGACCATTGACCAGCGAAACCTCTATGGCCCGGCGGTGCGATGGTTTGTGGAGCCAGGGCCACCATCACAGGACTCTCGATCAGAATGGCGAGTTCTCGCGAATGAGGCCTACTCGCGGGCAATCGGGGCGCCCGGCGAACCCCCGGGCCCCGTTCATCTCAACCTTGGGTTTCGAGAACCGCTCCACGGCGAAGCGGGTGAACTTCCCCCGAGGCTGGCTACCGCTGTCGCCTCCAAGGCATCGTCTACTCCGAAGCCAGCAGGTCCAGACAATGACATCGAGCAGGTGCTCCTGATTGCCCATCTGTGTACTGCCAAGCGGGTGTTGGTGGTTGCCGGGCAACGAACGACGCAGACGCCGGCTGAACGGGATGCGCTGATCGAGCTGTGTGGCCGGCTCAATTGGCCGGTGATTGCCGATCATCTTTCCGGTTGTCGGCTCGACACTGCGCCAGTGATCCAGTTCGCAGATCCGCTGCTTCGGGTGGACCAACTAGCTCAACGATTGGTCCCCGAGGTGGTGCTTCATCTCGGTGGTCTGGTTGCTTCGCGAGTCGTGAACGAGTGGCTCACAAGCTCGGGCGCCTCACACATCGGGATCGATCGATTCGGAATGATCCCAGATCCATATTCGGTCATCGAACACCGAGTTGATGTCGCGCCGCCGCTGTTTCTCAAACAGTGTCTTGAACAGTGTGGTGCTGGTGAACTCCAACCGGCTTCAGCTGAGTGGTTGCAGCAGTGGGTCGAAGCGAATGGCGAGGCCGGTGCGGCGATTCGATCTGGTGCAGTCGGCGAGATTGCGGTGATGCGCACGGTCATCGAGAACCTTCCAACGGACGGGGCCATGTTCGTCTCCTCCTCGATGCCGGTGCGCGACCTCGAATGGTTCGCCCCAGCGCGCCCAGACGTGGTGTTTGCCTCCAACCGGGGTGCGAACGGCATCGATGGCATTGTGTCCACTGCTGTGGGGGTGGCTGTCGGCCATGGCAGCTCGGGGACCATTGCAGTGGTTGGTGATCTCGCGTTCTTGCATGACACCAACGGCCTTGCGGGGCTCTCCTCAAGCGGAGCCAATCTCGCTGTCGTGGTGAACGACAACGATGGGGGAGCGATCTTCTCGATGCTGGCGCAGGCCGCGGCGCTTGAACCAAGTCGTTTCGAACTGCTCTTCGGCACGCCCCATGGCGTGGACCTCGCAGCATTGTGCGCGGCACACCGTGTTCCATCGGTATCCGTCGAGACTCCCGAACAGGTGGGTGTGGCGCTGATGAAGTGGCGCCAGACCGGTGGCGTTGTTGTGGTGATCGTTGCAAGCTCGCGGGACGCCAATCTGAAGGATCACCACTACGTGAATGCACAGGTGCGTGCGCGGCTTGAGGTCTGGCTGAACGACCAGGCCCTGCAGCGCGACGAGCAATCCCGAACTGGCGCTGGCTTGAGACGGGGCTAGGGACGAATCAGAGAGGCCAAGGTCGATGCGAACTTGGCCCTGGTTTCGGCGAGCTCGGTGTCGGGGTCAGAATCCTCGACGATCCCGACGCCAGCGAAGAGCCGAGTCCCCTCAGCAGTTGCTTCACCGCCGCGGAGCCCAACGGCCCAGGCCCCATTTCCATCTGCATCAACCCATCCCACGGGTCCGCCGTATCGTCCCCTGGAGACAGGCTCTAGCTCTGCGATCTTCTGCAACGCGGCTTGCGTCGGAGAACCGCCAACGGCAGGTGTCGGGTGCAGCGCGGCCATGAGTTCGAGCACTGAGGGCAGCGGTGCCGAGAGTCGACCTTCCACCATGGTCGCGAGGTGCTGAACGCTGCCGGCTCCAACAACCTGCGGCTGTGGCTCAGCATCGAGATAGCTGCACCAAGGAAGCAATGTCTTGTGAACCATGTCGATAGTGATCTGGTGTTCCCAGCGGTTCTTCTCCGAGGCAAGCAACTCGGCGGCCCGTTGCGCATCTCTGCTCGGGTCGCCCGATCGGGGTAGCGTCCCGGCCATCGGCTGGGCCCGGACTACCTCGTTGAGCCGGGAGACGAGCAACTCCGGTGAGGCGCCGAAGAACCCGTCGATGCAGTAGCGCAAGGCGCTCGGCTGCGCGGCTGCCATGAGGGCTCCGAGCTGATGGTAAGAGAGTGGCTTGTCAGTAGAGAGGAGGACGGAGCGTGCGAGTACGACCTTGTCGAGAGCCCCCGAGGCAATTGCTTGTGTCGCTTCACCGATGGTGTCGCACCAGTGCTGTACTGCCATTTCTGCAGTGACGGTGTAGCTCGATGGCTCGGTGGGGAATCCTCGTTGGATGGTGGAGTCGGGGAGCGGGTCGCTGTGAAGCATGACCTCCCACTGTTCACCGTCTTCGGTTTGGACGCGGAGGTAATGAGGAACGAAGAATCGCCCTGGCTGGGAACGGTCAAAGGGCAGCGCCGCGAACGCAACCGGAACGGCGCTGCTCGGCGGGAGGCTCTCCTTGAGGCCTGACAGAACGGCGCCTACACGGTCGAGATGGTCAGGCCAGGGTGCTGGAAGTTCAATGACAGCGCCCAGGCCAGTGCCCCACATCGAACGGCGAGGCGAACAGAACCAGCTGTCAGCAGTGTCGAAGGACACGAGGGCTATTCGCTATCTCGGGTAGCTGTGATGAGTTGGCTGATGCCTACGGTGAGTAGTTGCCGTTTCGCGTCGCTGAATCCGGCAGCGCGGAGCATCTCCAACATTTCCTCCGGATCAGGGAGGTACGCGACTGATTTTGGAAGGTACTGATAGGCGGACTTGTCGCTCAGCAATCCGCCGACGAGTGGTACGACCTTGCCGAAATACACACCATGGCCGTATCGAAGGAGGGGGTTTGGTGGCTCAGCGACCTCAAGGAGCGAGATTCTGCCGCCCGGTCTCACGACTCGGGCGAGTTCGGCAAAGAATGGTTCGAGCGCTCGAAGATTCCTGAGCGCGAAACCGCAGGTTGCTCCGTCTATTGAGCCATGAGCTAGCGGTAGCTGTAACCCATCGGCCTGTGCGCGGGGAAATGGTTTTGGTGCTGCGGCCAGCATGCCGAAGCTCAAGTCAAAGCCGAGGGGCCGAAAGCCGCGTTTGGAGAGCTCGATACTGAAATCGCCAGTTCCGCAGGCCAGATCGGCGACCACGGAGCCGGGAAGGAGCCCAAGCGCAGAGATCGCGCGTTTGCGCCAGCCAACGTCCATCCGGAACGTCATCACCCGATTCACAAGGTCGTAGCGTGGGGCGATGGTGTCGAACATGGTTCGCACTGCCAGGACCTTCTCCTCGCCCTGGGGAAGGTCAGGCCCTGTTCCCGCGGTCATTGGGCTGCGCTCGCCGGGAGCGGTCTCGACCGGATCAGCACGCTTGGGGAAGAGGAAGTGGTTCGATTCACCGCTCTACTCTGACAGAATCTGGCCATGGCCATCGACTTCACCTTTCCGGAACACATAGAAACGCTTCGCTCACGGGTTGCGGAATTCATGAACGATGTGGTTCGACCACTTGAGGCCCAAGCGGATGCAGAGAACTGGGAACGGGCGCGCTGGATCGAGGCCATCATTTCAGGCAGAGCAGCTGCCAAACAAGCGGATCTATGGCTGCCACATATGCCCACAGAGTGGGGCGGCTTAGGTCTCGGCCATTTGGAAATGGCGGCGGTGTCGGCTGAGGCCGGCAAGACGCGAATGGGTCCCTTCATGTTGAACGCCCAAGCGCCCGATGAGGGCAATATGCACACGCTGTTGCATTGGGGAACTCCAGACCAGCATGCGCGGTATCTACAGCCTTTGTGTGACGGTTACGCCAGAAGTTGTTTCGCCATGACTGAACCTGAGGTAGCGGGATCGGATCCCACGCTGATTCGAACTGCGGCATACCAAGACGGAGAAGAATGGGTGATCAACGGCCACAAGTGGTTCACATCGGGAGCGTCGGGAGCGAAATTCGCAATCTTGATCGCCCGCACCGAAGACAATCCGGACCTTCCCCAGGCGGCGAACTCGGCCTTTATCATCGATCTTCCCTCGGAGGGGTGGAACAACCTCCGAGATATTCAAACCATGTCCGGCGGTCACAACCACTGCGAGATCGTGATTGAGGATCTCCGAGTGCACGATCGGCAGATGCTTGGCGGTCGCGGGCAAGGGCATCTGTTGGGCCAGGCCCGATTGGGCCCGGCGCGTCTGGCTCATTGCATGCGATGGGTCGGGCAAGCCGAAGTTGCGCTTGACATGATGGTTTCTCGATCACTTGAGCGGTACTCGCACGGTTCGTTTCTGGCTGAGAAGCAAGGCGTTCAGTGGATGATCGCGGACTCAACGGTAGAGCTGTACCAGGCCAAGCTCATGGTGCTGCACGCCGCCTACAAGATCGACGCCAAGATGGACTTCACCTCGGAGGTGTCGATGGCTAAACACTTCGTGGCAAACATGTTGAATCGGGTGATTGATCGGTCGATTCAAGTTCACGGAGCACTTGGGTACTCGACTGACACACCGCTTGCAGGCATGGCAACCCAAGCTCGGTGGGCACGATTCGCTGACGGTGCAGATGAAGTGCACCAAATGAGAATTGCCCAACGAACCATTGCGGCGTTCACTGACACCGGTTCAACGAAGCGTGCCACCGGTGGCCTGCCACTTTGAGGTGGGTGACGGTTTGTTCGCGGAGCCATTGTCTTGTGAGTGACTGACGGGTATTCTCCTAGCAGTTCGGGAGGGCTCCAGGCGCTGTGCTCGGAGGAAACCTGTCGAAGACTGGGGCAACAATGAACCGACGAATGAAACGCCGAGCTGCAACAAGCCTTGGCATTCTTGGACTTATCCTTGGCTCCTCAGCCTGCCAAATCCCGCTCCCATTCCAAACGGATGCACTGGGGCAACCAACAAACTGCATCCTGTATCTGTTCGAGCCAGTTCAAAATGGCATCAATGGTGCTACCTCCGCTGATCTCTTCGGAATTGGCTGCACCCCGTAATAGTTCTAGCCCCGTGAACGTCCTGGCTCAGCCTTCCGAGCGCTGAGCGCGGCGCGCAATCTCAACGGCCCAGCGGTAGTCGGCCTTGCCAGCGGGGGATCGCTGGATCGCGTCGACAAAGACGTATGCCTTAGGCAGCTTGAACCGAGCAATCTTCTGAGCAGCGTGAGCGGCAAGTGCTTCGCTACTCGTTGGCTCAGCGCAGCACACAATGGCAACGACCTCGGTGCCCCATCGTGGTGAGTCTCGACCGCAGACCACAACATCGATCACTGACTGGTGGTCGGCCAACGCGGCCTCTACTTCTTCAGCGAATACCTTCTCGCCGCCGGTGTTGATGGTGGAACCATCTCGGCCAAGCAGCAGGATGGTTCCATCGGTCGTGAATCGAGCCCGATCTCCGGGAACGGAGTAGTGGACGCCATCGATGACCGGAAACGTGGTGGTTGTCCGTTCGGCATCGCCCAGATACCCAAGGGGAACCCTGCCTTGCTGAGCGAGCCAGCCGAGCTGGTCCTCCTCTGGGCTGAGGAGCCGGGTGAGATCCTCAGACAGCAAGACCGAGCCTGGAGCTGGAGAGAACGCTCCTGAGGTGACATGTTGGCCCGGCGTCAGGAGTTGTGAGCCAAGCTGACCGGTTTCTGAGGATCCCAGTCCATCGAGAAGCACGGTCTCGGGAAGCAGATCCAAGAGCCGGGACTTCACCCGTCCAGAGAGCGAGGCACCGCCTGAGACGATTGCTTGGAGTGAGGACAGATCCCGCGAGTTTTCCGTGAGCGAGCTGATGATTGGCTTAGCGAAGGAATCTCCGACGATGAGCAACACGTTGGCTCGTTCCGATTCAATGGTGTCGAGAATGTCTTCAGCGTCGAATCGGTCCACGAGGCGGGGGAGGATCACGGTGTTTCCATGTCCGAATGCAGTGAAGGCCAACCACTGAGCGGCCCCATGCATGAACGGGGCTGATGACAGCAGGCGAGTCCCACCCGAGGCCGACCCCAGACTGATCGCCTCGTACTGCTGAATCTCCTCAGTACTCTTTGGGGAACGTCCACCCAGTGCAGCGACCCAGAGGTCGCATTGGCGCCACAACACACCCTTGGGGCGTCCAGTCGTTCCGCCTGTGTAGAGAATGCAGAGGTCCTCGGGCGACCGTGCCTCGTCGAGCTCGATCGGCAGATGCCCCGATTCGGTCGAGCAGGCCGAGTCATACCATTCAGCGCCGTCAAGGAGCGGGTGATGAGAGCTGTCCGGTACCTGCAGCAGCACCTTGAGCCATGGAAGGTCACCGCGAATCTGCTGCAGGATCGGCGCGAAACACGAGTGGAAGATGAGCCCAGCGGCCTTCGCGTCAGTCAGGAGATACCGCAACTCCTCTGCGCTATAGCGGTAGTTGATATTGAAGGGCGCGATTCGAGCGTTGAACGCTCCAAGCATCGCCTCGAGATACTCATTTCCGTTATGGAGGCAGATCCCGAGATGGTCCTGGCCGGACTGATATGGCCGGAGGTTCTCCCGAGGCACAACGTTGCCCAGCCCGCGCTGGTGGAGGGCCTGGGCAAGTTGCCGAGCTCGGGTGCCGAGCTGGCGATAGGTGAACTGGTTGTCGCTGCCGATGAGGCAGAGGCGGTCAGGGTTCCGCGCTTCAACAGCCTCGAAGATCCGCGCAATGTTGAAGTCCATCATTCCCCCAACGGTTTCGACACCGTGATGACGGACGTAGTCTAGGACAGCATTACTTGCAGTCGGGATCTCGCTCTGGCACGTCGAGATCGATGAGGTATGCCTCGACAACCTCGTCTACACAGCGGGTTCGTCCGTAGCTGGTGTGGCCTTCGCCGTCGTAGGAGACCAGCTGGGCCTGAGCGAGCATCTCAGCAACCGAGACGGAGTTGTCATATGGGGTTGCTGCATCACCTCGGTTGCCAAGCACCAGAACCTCTGGTCCGAGTTCGCCACGAACTGGTCCGACAACCGATTGTGTTGGTGCTGCCCAAGTAGCGCATGGGAGGAGCTCGTTGGCGATGGACCCACCGAATCGAGGGGAGAGTTGCTCAAGTTCATCGCTGAACAGGGCCCATTCGGCTGGCGTGTTTGGATGCGGGTTATCGATGCATTCGACTGCGACATAGCTGGCGAATCCGCCAAAGTCGTAGTAGCCCGCGGCAAGGTCCAGCATTGGCTCTGGGTCATCCTCCTCAAGCGCAGCGGTGAGCGCATCGAGCAGCGATCCCCACAGCGATGGGTCGTAGCTGACATAGATCGCACCGGTGGCAAGTTCCGATGGTCCGAGATTCAGATCTCCACTGCCCTTCATGGGCTCCTTCTCAACTCGTTCAGCGAGCTTGTCATAGGCCGCAGCTGCATCTCCGAGGGTGCATCCAGCGCGCTTGGTGCAGGTTTCGAAGGCACGATTCACGGAGTCGTTAATTGCAATGGTTTGTTGACGAAGAAGGCCATTGAGGTCGGCAGTGGGGTCAACCACGCCGTCGAGCACAATGGCCCGCGCATTGCGCGGGAAGAGCTCAAGATAGCGAAGACCAATCATCGTGCCGTAGGAGAAGCCCATGTAGGTCAGCTTCTTCTCTCCGAGCGCCGCTCGGATGGCGTCAAGGTCCCGTGCGACGCTGTCGGTACCCATGAAGGGAAGAAGTTCCTCGGTGCTGCACTGGTCAGCAACTTTGGCTGCATCCCGGTCCAACGCAGCTTGTTCCTCTGGTGTGTCGGGGTCTGGATCATTCTTGAGATGATCATCGACGAACTCGTCGCATTGGAGCCCTTCTGAGGCCCCAACCCCACGAGGGTCGAAGGAGACAAGGTCGAAACTCTTGGCCAGTTCGCCTCCAAATGGACCACTCTGGATGAAGTCGATACCGCTCCCGCCAGGGCCTCCCGGGTTGGTGACGAGCGCGCCAATCCGTGTGCCTTCAGCCTTCTTTCGCGTGATAGCTAGATCGATCCGGTCGCCCTCTGGCTTCTGCCAATCCAGTGGCACGCTGAGCGTGGTGCAATCGAAGCCAGCATCGCAGGACTCCCACTCGAGAAACTGGTCGCTGATGTCGGGTTCGCCCGCTTCGGTAGTCGAGGGCTCTGAGTCGATGGTGGAGCCTGGGGCTTGTGATCCGTTGGAGCGGCTGGAGGGATGCAGCTCATTGCCAGCGCAGGCTGAGCTGAGCAGAAGGATCAGGAGGGAGTACGCGATACGGCTTCGGGTCACGCAGCCACGTTAAGCCAGTTTTCTGCCCTCAGAGGGGCATCCCATGCTCGTAGACTCTCGCAATGATCTTTGGAACCTTCGTACCTCAAGGCTGGAAAATGGAACTCCTCTCGATTGAGGATCCTGTCGACAAGTGGGCCAAGACAGTTGAGATTGCAACCCTTGCGGAGCGTCTGGGATATGACTCGGTGTGGGTCTATGACCACGTCCACAATGTTCCGGTTCCGGCGCACGAGACGATGTTTGAATGCTGGACCACCCTCGCTGCGATCAGCCAACGGACCTCCACGATTCGACTCGGACAGATGGTCAGTTGCGCGGGCTACCGCAATCCGGCCTTGGTCGCCAAGATCACCAGCACCCTTGACGTGATCTCAGGTGGGCGCCTCGATTGGGGGATCGGTGCTGGATGGTACGACAGCGAATATCGAGCGTATGGGTACGACTATCCGTCGAACGCGAAGCGGATTGGCATGCTTCGCGAGACGGTAGAGATCGTCAAGGCCATGTGGACCGAGCCAGACGCCACCTACTCCGGTCGTCATTTCACCATTGACGGTGCGCAGTGCGACCCAAAGCCGCTGCAGACTCCTCATCCGCCAGTGTGGATCGGCGGAGGCGGGGAGCAACTGACCCTGAAGGTGGTGGCACAGCACGCGACCCATTCGAACTTCGGTGGGAAACCTGAGGAATGGCAGCACAAAGCTGAGGTGCTCAAAGGGCACTGTGCCGCAGTGGGCCGAGACTACGAGGAGATCACGAAGACCTGGTCGCCCGAGGTGTTCATTCGTGAAACAGAGGCCGAGATTGGAACCGAGTCACGTAGCTTCTGGGGTGAACCATTTGAGTCCTGGAAGGCCGGAAACCTAGTGGGTACTCCCGAGCAAGTGGTGGAGAAACTGAAGGTGTATCAGTCCCTTGGGTGCGGCGGAGTCGTTCCCTGGGTTGCGGACTTCCCTGGAACCGAAACGCTGACGCTCTTTGCTGAGCAGGTCATGCCAGCGTTTCGGTAGTTCCGGGCGCTTGGTAGCGGGCTGAGAACCAGCCAGCCATATGAAGGCTCGGCCTATTCGTACAGTCGGACGATAACCTCGGCCACACAGCTCGGCTTGGTGGCACCTTCCACCTCAAAGGTGTAGAGGTAGGTGCATTGCACCTGGCCTGCCTTGAGTTCCTCGACCTCTTTGATTTCCACTCCGAGGCGAAGCTTCGAGCCGACCGGAACGGGGCTGGGGAAACGGACCTTGCCGCAGCCATAGTTGACACCCATAGTGAACCCAGTGGTCTTCATGACCTGCGG
>DORQ01000256.1:2357-4569 GCA_003514205.1 Acidimicrobiaceae bacterium | reverse complement strand
ACATGGATCCACTGAAAGTCGCCAGTGGCTTCGGCGAACTGGTTCACCCGCTCCTGGGTGATCTCAAGCCAGTCGCTATAGCCGAGGTGTTGTCCAACATGTGCGGTGAGTCCGGCGATGCCGTTGATTTCAGTAGCCATGAGAAACAACTTAGTTGTCGCGGAGTCTCCGGCTGTACTCGTCGAGCTTGGCCCGCTCGTCGCGGGTCAGACTGTCAAGCCCACCTTCACCGATTTTGTCGAGGAGCACGTCCATGTAGGCCTGATCGAGCGGTTCCAGGGTTCTGCGAGGGGTGTTCGGCATCGCAATGACATCTGCGCCCTGAGATTTCTGCTTGGCGCGCTGAGCCTTCTCGCGAGCTCGGTTGGCCTTCTGGTAGGGATCTCCGGTCACGAAGCTAGGAAGCGGGATCTTTGGTATCTGCTCGAACTCCGTGACCCCGAAGGCGCGAACTAGGAGTGCGACGACAGCATCGATCGCCAAGATGTTTGCCAGTTGCGGCCAGTTTCGTGTCGCAACTGCGCTCAGGATGTCGAGGAGTTGAAACACTGCAACGAAGAGCCACAATGGAATCCCAAAGAATGATCGAGCCCGTGGATTGATCAGCACGAACGCCAAGAAGAGTCCTTGGACCAGCTCTGCAACCCCAGCGATGGCGGTGGCAGCAACTGGGTCGCCCATGGGTATGCCGGCCACAAACGTTGGAGCGTCATAGGCGCTAAATACAACAGCGCTGGCGACCCCGCCGACCAACGTCATTGCCGCCAGCATCCAGGCGAAGCGATGCTTGCCAATTCGCGCTTCGATTTCTCGACCGAAGAGGAAGAGAACGGCGATCGACAAGATTGTCCAGATGCTGATGCTGTTCACCAGCGGCCAAGTCACGATGCGCCAGAGCTGAAATCGCCGGAGCGTTTCCCAGGAGAGCCAGAACCCTTCGCTGAAGAACGACGGGCTAGCAGCGGCGAAGAAGAGCGAGATGATTGCCGTTGCGACGGCGGCAATGGTGGTGGTGACCTGCACCGTGCCCACGCGGAACCACCCGTCGCCGTCGCTGAGAGAGTTCGGTCCGAATCGATTCACGGTCTCAGTCTGCCAGCTTCGCTGATGATTTCGAAGACAGGGTGACGGTGGTCGCCCTGAGCTGGCCGCAGGCAGCGTCGATGTCGGTGCCACGGTTGGCGCGGATTGTCACATTTACTCCGAGTTCTGTCAGTCCGGCCGCAAATGCCTTCACTCGGGCCTTCGAGCTACCCACGGTGGGCCATCCGGGCGTTGGGTTGAGCGGAATCAGATTTACGTGGGCCCGAAGTCGACGAGCATAGGTAGCCAGTTCCTCACAATCGCTGTCCCGGTCGTTGGTGTTGTCGATCATGGCCCACTCGAAACTCAGGCGACGGTTCTTGGCGGCCAAATAGTCGCGACACGCATCGGCGAGGTCGGCTAGGGGGTAGCGGCGGTTGATGGGCACAAGCTGGTCGCGAAGTTGGTCGTTGGCAGCGTGCAACGAGACTGCGAGGTTGATGGGTAGCGATTCAGTCGCCAGACGGCGAATCCCCGGAATGACGCCCACAGTTGAAATGGTGAGGTGGCGTGCTGAGATTCCGACGTCTGCTTGGAGACGCTCAGCTGCTGCCCAGGTGGCATCATAATTTGCAAGTGGTTCGCCCATTCCCATGAACACGATGTTGGAGACGCGGCGATCGCCTGCTGCTCGCGCCGCTTGGATCACCTGTTCGAGGATCTCGCCAACGCTCAATTGCCGCTCGAACCCTGCTTGGCCAGTGGCGCAGAAGCCGCAGGCCATTGCACAACCCGCCTGGGTCGAGATGCAGACCGTGGCTCGATCGGGGTACAGCATCAGGACGGTCTCAATCGATGCGCCGCCATCGAGACCCCACAAGAACTTCGTCGTTTGACCATCAGGTGAGGTGGAACTGGTGATGAGCTCCAAGGCGGGCGCAAACTCGGCGCCGAGTCGTGATCGTAGAGCCTTTGGCAGGTTCGTCATCTCCTCTGCGGACCGCATCTGGCTATAGAGACCCTCCCAAATCTGGTCAACCCGATAGCGGGGCTCGCCAGCGAGCTCGCCGGCGAGCTGCTCTCGGGATAGGTCGTAGAGAAGGGGAGCACGTTGTGGCTTCATCGTGAAGGAGTTTCAGGTGAGGGAGATTCAGGAACTTCGGGAGGTGTTGGTTCGGTGTGCGGTATT
>DORQ01000256.1:826-2244 GCA_003514205.1 Acidimicrobiaceae bacterium | reverse complement strand
GTGCGGTATTGGTTGGTCGGGCGGCATTTGCTGGGTGGGTTCCGCCCGAGAAATGCCCCATCTCCGGTCGTGAAGAACAAATCCCATCGAGGCATAGGTTCGCTGCGCTACGAGGTTGGTGGATTCCACCCAAAGCATTGCTTGCTTCGGATTCGCGGTACGGGACATCCAATCTAGAGAGGCCGCTGTCAGGAGTCGGCCGAGCCCCTGTCCTGCGAAGTCTGGATGAACAGCGATGAGGAAGATCTCACCGAAATCTGGCCGATTCTCTGGGTGTGCCGAATCCACCGATGCTGGCTGCTGGCTCTGGTGATGCGCGGCCTCATGGAGCTTGGTGATGCAGAAACCGATGACCTGGTCAGATTGATCCGGTCCGGCGAGCGCCGCAGTCCCAGTAGTGAGGATTCGGCAGGAGGCGGCGACAGAGCACTCGCTGTTGAGCAATGCGTCCAGCCGCGCTCGGTCCCAACCGGCTTGGTCGGGATGCCAGGAGAACGCGGCATTGTTGATCTCCAAGATTGCATCCTCGTCAGCGCCTCGTTCGAGCTCGCGAGTCGCGGACTCGAAGTCTGGGTCTGGAGCGGGCATCGGGCGCACCAGCTGGTGAATCTCTCGTTCGATCCGATCACCAGGGCGAAGTAGCTCCGACAGTGGAGTGGTGGCTTCGCTCTCGGTCACCCACTCAAGAGCCTTGGGCTCAAGGTTGGATTTCGAAGGTGAGTCGGAGTTGGACACCACAACAGGCTACGTTGCGGAAATGGCCCTACCGCGCTCTCCCAAAGGTCGAGCGAAACTCGTCCACCAACGTCTCAAGCTGGAGTACCCCGAGGCCATCTGCGAACTCGACCATCAGAACCCCTTCGAACTGCTCGTCGCCACGATCCTGTCGGCTCAATGCACCGATGTGCGGGTCAACATGGTGACGCCCGAGTTGTTTCGGCGCTGGCCCGATGCTGAACGGTTATCAGAAGCCGATCCGGAGCAGCTTGCTGAGGTGATTCGATCCACCGGGTTCTACAACTCGAAGGTAAAGAACCTCCTGGCCATGTCGAACCGACTGGTGGAGCACTACGGCGGTGAGGTTCCAGGCGCAATGGCCGATCTCACTTCCCTTGCGGGAGTTGGGCGAAAGACTGCGAACGTGGTGCGTTCCGAGGCATTGGGTCTCCCCGGTCTCCCCGTGGACACCCATGTGTTGCGCTTGACAAAACGACTTGGCATCACAACAGAGACCGATCCGGTGAAACTCGAGTACGAGCTGAATCCCATGGTGCCGATGGCTGAACGTGGTGAATTCAGTCTGCGAATCATCCTTCACGGAAGACGCGTGTGTTTTGCTCGTTCGCCGCAGTGTGGTGAGTGCTCGCTCAACGATTTTTGCCCCTCAGCAGCGAACAGTTCGTAGTGGTCACCACGCG
>DORQ01000256.1:531-672 GCA_003514205.1 Acidimicrobiaceae bacterium | reverse complement strand
ATTTGGTAGGTTGAAACACACTTCCGGGTCCCGTTACCTGGAGTACCTGGTCCAGCGGGTCCCGCCACCCGCTGGACCACATTTGTTTTCGGCTGGCCTCAGCGGCACCCGGTTTGGGGCATCCGCATAGCTGCAACTGGT
>DORQ01000256.1:0-508 GCA_003514205.1 Acidimicrobiaceae bacterium | reverse complement strand
AGTTCCTTGACGAGACGTTCCAGCCTGCGGCTTGCAGTCTTCAACTGCCGTTCGACTTCGCTGAGACCAATGGTGAGGTCTTCGTTTCTCGTGCCTTCGAGGGCAGTGGCGGCAGCACCAATGCGGTCGCGGACTTGGTCGAGGGTTGAGGCGGCGGAACCTAGCTCGGCGGCGGTGCTCATGGTTGGTGTCTAGCAGATGGTGGTGGTGGGACGAGCAGGACCTTGTGAGCGAGGTCGAGGCACTCCCACACGGTGGGTGCGCGGTAGCGTGGTGCCCGTGTTGAATCGCCTTGACCTCCGATCAGTGCATGGACCGGTGGGTCCTCACCTCCCACGACCCACAGACGCCCACGACGCGCCGCTGGAGACCGTCCGCGAGATCCTCCACCTCGTCCGCACTCATGGCGATGCAGCAATTCGCCTACCCACCGACGGCTTCGACGGCGTGACCCGTGAGTCGTTGCGGGTGAGCGAAGAGGAAATCGCCCAGGCCTGTGACGCCACCC
>DORQ01000214.1 GCA_003514205.1 Acidimicrobiaceae bacterium | reverse complement strand
TGACGAGCGGCGGCGAGACCAGCCTTTGTTCGTTCACGGATCAAGTCGCGCTCAAACTCAGCTAAGGCCGCAAAGATATGAAACACCAGCCTCCCGCCCGGAGTCGTCGTGTCGATGTTTTCCGTTAGCGAGCGGAACCCGATCTCGATCTCACTAAGATCCGTGAGGGTCGCGATGAGGTGCTTGATCGAGCGTCCGAGCCGATCCAAACGCCACACAACCAGTGTGTCTCCCGGTCTGGCTTGATCCAGCAGCCGAGCCAACTCCGGGCGCTCGGCCAATCCGCCAGAGGCGGTATCGACGAAGACCTTCGCGCAGCCCGCCGCCTTCAACGCATCGACTTGCAAAGCGGCATCCTGATCATCGGTGGAGACCCTCGCGTACCCAAGCAACATGCTCACGAATTCAATGTAGCGGAACCCACCGACAGCCCTGTCAAGCGGCACATTGTTTACGACACTGACTTCCGCAACACCTGTGATGGCGCGGGAACGTCAAGTTTCGTAAGTCCGTAGTCCTGTGCCACAAACGTTCGTATTTGCTACAAACTACGAATTGGTTTCCTCGCCTGGTGTCAGGAGGGGAACCAAGGGACGCCTCGCGCTGCACATGTGACCCACCGTTTGCGCCGACTATCGATTGATCGAATCTGAGTCAGTGCTGACCAAATCGGTCAGCACTGCGGGAAACGACTCAAGTTGCTCGCAGTTCAAGATTCCGGATATCAGCAGGCGACTCCCGCCAATATATGTCGAGGGAAGGTCGATCGCTGAGCCAAATATCCATGCGCAGTCTTGCGGCCAAAGGAAGTTCGGAGCGCCCTGAATTACTGAATGCCCGTTGGCCGATGTCGCGACGAAATCGCTAAATGAGGCGGCTAGCCGCAGAGGCCCCTCAAAGATGAGGTACTCGCCGAAACAGCAACGAAGCAGTTGGTCAACTTCACGGAATGGCGCAAACACTGAGCAGTGCTGCTGTGTCGCGTATCCAGACCACACGGCGGCGTAAACGTCGTCACATGAGGTCTCTGATTCCAGCATTGGAATCAGAGACCTCATCTGATCGGCTGGTAGTCCGCGCATTGGATTGGTTGAGTAGAACGGAGCGGTCGTGGTGGGCGAATAGGCCGATGCCGGGGTCGCTATTGCTGGTGACTGCGCCAGTCGATGAACGGTGCGCCCCGACCACGTCGCGACATCGCGCCACGGAATTTCATGGTCGCTGTCGCGCGAATCGAAGGGATGAAGTATGCGTGTGTACGCCTCGAACCCGACGGGGACAACGCTGTGAACCCGATAATCAAATGGATTTGTCAGTTGCTCCGTCCAGCCAGTAACGTCCCGATTCAAGCGCACTTGGCATTATCCCAGTTCGGGCCGACGGTATCTGCGTTGTAGTGGCCCTTCGGCTCGACCGACGTACTTTTGGCGGTTCCCCGGTAGGTGGCCGTGTTGTGGCAGGCATAGTTCGCCTGCGATTCGATGTTGTTCTTGTTGGCGTTGTTGACTGGCTGCCCGGTCATGATCTCGTTCCAGCCCCAGGCGCGAGTTTCCCACAGCGATGTGGTCTGCCAGAGTGAAAAGACGTTCACATTGCACTTGATTGTTGATGTGACGTTGGTTTGGCCTTTGGCGTGGCCTGAGTTGTGAGGATTGTTGGTCTTGGCGACGCAGCCCGAAGGCGAAAACTCTCCCAGCTGGGTCGGAGAGTCTGATTGAAGGTGAGCGGGAGCAGCGCTGGATCCTGTCGGGTACGGCGCGCTCGGGGAGTCAGCGTTTGCAGCGACAAGGGCAGGCCCGGCTGTTACGGGTAGAGCGGCGCTGCTGAGGTCGGTGACCTGACGGACGCTCGCCCCACTGACTTCATAGTGCGTTGGCAGTGCTTTTCCCTGTGCGTCGAGGGCCCATGGGGCCATTAGGGCACCAATCTGGATTCCCGCACTGTCCGTGATGTTGACAGATCCGTCGTCCTTTATTGCAATGGTGGAAGCGACCGGGCCGGTAGCGATCTGGTACTCGGTCGCTGGCTGGTCGGCGGTGCTGAGCACTGTCAGGAAGCGCGCACCATTCTTCAGGGGTTGGACGATCTCTGGAGACTGTCCAATGGCACTCGGATATAGCCACAGTCCGTCGGCCTGCTGTGCCTGGGAAGAGGCTGCATTTGCGATTGTGACAGTGAGCGGGGAATGGCTGAAAGTAAATGGAGCCGCTGCCGATGTCGGAAGAACCACCGGACTCTGCTCGCCTGAGGCGGTGAGGGTGGCAAGCTCCGGAAGTGCCGCAAAAGAGCTTCTGGCGGTCTCCAGGCTGATTGCCTGCGGAGATGCCTTCGCCGGTGCGCCGACGGGTGCTGCTGCATTTGTTGTCTGCCCGCAAGCGGTCAGAGCCAAAGTGGCGACGGCTGCCACCGCGAACGCTGTTGTGCTTTGGTTTCTCATGTTGGAAGTGTGATCAATGTGAAGCCTCCAGGAAGTCACGCTACTCCAACTGGGTGGTATCACCCGCATGTCGAGAGTCACGAAGAAGCTGCGCCTGGGGTTGACCCGGTGACCGTCGGCGTCGGGTCGCGAAGAGCAGAGACGCTCAGTAGCAGTGCTCAACAAATTCGTTGATCGATCGCCCCTGATGGGGTCGGTTTGGTCCTCTGGTGCACAGATGGTCGCCTTCTCGGGTGCAGTGACCGCCAACTAAGTCGATCAGAACACCGCCATCTAAGTCGCACATTCACA
>DORQ01000028.1 GCA_003514205.1 Acidimicrobiaceae bacterium | reverse complement strand
CCTTCGGATCCGGTAGGGCTGTGGATGGCGCTGTCGGGACCGGCGCCTGGGTTGATTGCGGGACCGAGGCCTGCGCTGGCGTCGAGGTCGGGGATCCTCCTGGGGCTCCCGCCGTGGCGGACGTGACTGGATCCGCTTCGTTTGCTCCGGCGAGTGCCTCTGGTGCGGCGAGACCGTTGCTTGGCCAAATTCCGGTCTCTGGTCTCCCTAGCGGCCGATAGTCGGCAAAGAATTCCTGCCAGGTCTCGCTGACCGAAGCAGGATCGGATCGGTACTGCTCATAAATCTCGTCTACTAACCACGCGTTTGAGCCGAGTTCTTTTTGAATGAGTTGTTCATCAGGCATCGGAGTGGAGCCTATCGGGGACGCGACCCGAGTCTGGTCACCGTTGCGGAGTGGGTTGTCGCAGCGGGACGCCGTTGTTGTGCCACCGTGACGGGATTAGGCCGTGGCGAGCTTCAGAATTCCTGCGAGGAGAAAGCCTCCCGCCGCAACGAGCCGGAGATTCCGGGTGGAGATTCGACGATGAAGCCATCCACCTACCAGCACGCCCAGCGCGTCCGCAGCGAACATGCCGAGGACTGCGCCGATGAAGGTCGGGAGCACGGCGCCAGTCGAGGCCAGCGATGCAACCGAAAGCTGGGTCTTGTCGCCAAGTTCTGAAACAGCGAACGTGGCTGCAATTGCCATGAGTCCAAGTTGGGTGTTTCGCTGGCCCTGTGTTGGGGTGTTCTGAGGGGTCGGGCTGTTCTGAGGGTTCGGGGTGTTCTGAGGGTTCTGAGGGGTCGGCGGCATTTCTGACGTGGCCTCGTCGGAATTCTCTGGAGCTTCTGTGCGAAGAGCCCGAAGCTCAGCGAGGCCAAAGGCGATGAAGAGAACCCCGCCGAAGAGGGCGATCGGTCGTTTCGGCAGCAGCGACCCAAGGGAGGCGCCAACAGCAACCGCAAGCGCGTGCAGGAACACAGCACCAATGAACACAGCAAGAAGAACCCGTCTCGCTCCGTACTTCGTCGCGAGCAGCATCGCTGCAAATTGGCTCTTGTCGCCCATTTCCGCGAGGAACACAAGCAACAGCGCCTGAACGGTTTGGGTCATCCTCGCTCAGGGTAATGTGACCAGCAATGCTGATCGCAACTTGGAACGTCAACTCCCTGAAGGCTCGACTTCCCCGAGTGCTTGAATGGTTAGAGGTCGTCCAGCCCGACGTTCTGTGCATGCAGGAGACAAAGCTCGCTGATGCCCACTTTCCAGCGATGGACTTCAGTGCGTTGGGCTACGACTCTGTCCATCATGGATTCGGGCAATGGAATGGCGTCGCGATTCTGTCGAAGGTGGGCTTGAGTGATGCCTTGTCGGGGTTCGACGATGGCGCAGAACCAGACCCGGATGCGCGGATCGTGTGGGCAACCTGCGGTGGCGTGCGAGTTGCCTCGGTGTACGTGCCCAACGGGCGTGAGCTCGACAACGACCACTACCGCTACAAACTTGAGTGGCTGGGCCGACTTCGGGCGCATCTTGATCGGCACCACACCCCTGATGAGCAACTCGTGATTCTCGGTGACTGGAACATCGCGCCCACGGATCTCGATGTCTGGGACCCAGCAGTGTTTGCGGGCGGTACCCATGTTTCGGCAGCCGAGCGAGAGGCGCTGCAGCACGTGATGGACTGGGGCCTCGTCGACACCTTTCGGCAGCGGTTCCCTGAGCCTGGTTTGTACTCCTATTGGGATTACCGCAATGGGGATTTCCACAAACGTCGAGGTATGCGAATCGACTATGCCCTGTCCTCTCGCGCGCTGGCAGCAACAAATCTCAGCGACCTCATTGATAGAAATGCCCGCAAGGGCACAAAACCTTCCGATCACACCCCAGTGCTGAGTTGGTACAGCTGTGGCGAGCGCCGATGATGAAGAGAGAGCACCGATGACTGAGGATCTGCACACCGCTGGTGACCGAGAGCCCCCAATTCGGTCCCCGCGAGTGGACAAGCTCAAGGAACTTCCACCCACGGAGTCGCGACTCGCCATGCGCCGGCTCGCCGCAGCTGGACGTGAGGTCGTGGAACTCATGAGTTCCACTCGTGCCAACGCGGAATGGTTGAACACAGCTGCTGCCGAGCTGGAGCACGTTGCCGCGATCCTGCGCGGTCAACCACAAGGCTCGGCCTACGAAGGAATTGCTGAGCTGGCGAATGCTGGAGAAGTTCTGGCGAGGCGACGTGAACGAATGGAGGAAGGAGACCCTGAAGCATGGGCAGCCTTCGATTTCAGCCCGTTCATTGGACTTGCGAACCCGATGTCGCCGCCGATGGTGCTCGACTACGAGGGCGAGATGGTGATCTGTGACGTGACCTTTGGGTCGGCGTATGAGGGCCCTCCTTCGTGCGTGCACGGCGGCTATGTTGCAGCAGCCTTCGACGAAGTTCTTGGCGCAGCTCAATCCCTCTCGGGTGCCCAGGGGATGACGGCCAACCTGACGGTCAACTATCGAAGCCCCACGCCGCTTCACGAACCGTTGCGCATTACAGGATGGCTCGACCGGCGCGACGGTCGAAAGATCTGGGTCCGAGGACAGATGCACGCCGGGGAGCGGTGTACCGCCGAGGCCGAGGGTCTGTTCATTGCATTTGATCCTGAGAAGTTCATGGCGCTGCTGGAAGCCCGAGAACGTCGAAATCAAGGTTCAGGAAACAACGCTTAGGTCTACAGATTCTGCCGGCCGAATGGCTCGGTCGCTGGCGAGAGGTTCAGGGTGAGGCGGACTGTCGGCCGTAATGGCACCGTGTTGATGAGTCGTTCAGCCCAGAGATTAGGGAATTATCCTCAAGAAGCCCGTGTCGCGACGCCGAATCGTTGCCATGGGCCACTTCACTCCAACATCGGGCGGGTCATATCGCGCCTCAAATGACACCAGGCGGCGCAGACGAGCGGTGATGCTTGCAACCACCGTGTTGCTCTCGGCCTGTGCAACGGAGGTTTCCAGCAGTGACGCTGACCAAGTGTCGATGTCCAATGGTGGGCTCCTTCGACGCCGAACCACGACCACCAAAGCCCCAACGACCACGATGCGGCCCACCACGACTGCTACACCGCCAACCGCCCCGACGACGCTTCCTCTGGCGCCACCAGCAACGGTGCCAGCGACCACGACATCTACCACGACGATTCCCGTGCCCTCGTCGGGCTCTGGAGGTGTGGGAGGCCATGACCCGGCGCGGTGTGCAGCACTGACTTCGGCCGGGTTGTCGAGCAACCGGTTCTACGATGACAACGCGGTATGGAACATCCCGGCATCCTGTTACCGCACTGCGGTGGACTCAGCTCGTTGGAGCGACAACTGGTTCGTCTACTCGAATCGATCTGCGGCCCTTGGCAATGTGGCCGAGCGTGGAGCAATGTCGATTGGACTACTTGAATACGGACCGGCGATCTATCGAGCCGATGAGGCCACGACCACCATCAGAGTCTTCTCTTCCGCCTATGCCAACAATCTCTGGGGTGTGCCTGAAGTTCCCTGGAATCCGAGTTGGGTGCCGTCACCGGGAAACGACCACGAGATAGTGATTCTGGACACGGCTACTGGTCGTGAATGGAGTTTGTGGTTGGTGCAGAAAGACAACTGGAGCGCCTGCATTACGTGGGAGAACTTCTTCGCTGGATTCCGAGGGGGAGTCGACCTCTGCGTGGGGCAAGCAATGATTGGGCGGAACACCGATGGTTCGATCAGCGACTTCCGGACGGCCTCGGGGATTTCGCAATGGCCAGGCCGAGGCCTTGGTGCGGTCACGCCAATGGTCCTCATCCCGAGACTCGATGAGATCGAAGCAGGCTCCATCGACCACGCACTGAATAATGAGGCCTATAACACCATGTTTGGCGGGGCCTGTACCGCTGCCCAAATGGGCACTGCTGCCGCGGGGCGAAGCTGCGGGTACGCAATAGCCCCTGCAAGCCGCTTTGAAGGGCTGCTCGGGCCAGAGGGGGCCTGCGGTTCGGCAAAGATGGAGGCGACTGATGCAGTTCGCTCGACCACCGTTCCACAAGGCACGAGATTCTCGCTCCAGCTCACGGACTCCGAGATCGACAGCTGGTTGACGAGTCGGGGATATACCGGTGCCAAACGACGAACGGCTCGGATCTTCGCAGTGGCCCTTCGTGATTACGGGTGGATTGTGTCCGATACCACCTGCTGGGATTCGAATATGAGTGCAGAGGGAATGGCAAACCCGGCTGCTGCAAAGCGGTGGGCGGCGCTCGGGATCGCTCCTTCCGATGGCTCGACCCTGCTCGATGGGCTGATCCGCCAGGATCGAATCCGAACACTTGAACCGCCCACGAACGCTGTGGTTACCAACCTCTGAGTTGTGGCCAGTGGCCAGGGTCGATCTTCGGACGTCTGTCCGGCAGGGCCTTTCCTGCCAACCCTTAAGCTTTAATTGAGAGTTGAGGGTAATTCGACAATAGGTATCAAGAGTGCCAGTTACGTACTGATATCAGTTGAGTGTTGAGCCACCATTTCAAGTATCTCATTCCCAAAACGCTCGACCTTTACTTCACCTATACCTTTGATGGCGAGTAGTGCCCGGCGGCTGGTGGGGCGGGCTTCGCTGATGTGGGTCAGGACAGAATCGTCGAAAATCACGAAGGCTGGAGTGCCTGCTGCTCGCGCTCGGTCCCGTCTCCACCGCTTCAAGTGATCGAGGAGTTCGCGGTCCTCTGCACTCATCGCGGCGACCGCATCCAAACGCTCTCGTCTTCTGCTCTTCGCTCGTGAGGGGTTCGGAGTTGCAAGCTGAGCGGTGAGGGCGGCCTGGCGAGACTGAATTGCAGCGCCGAGATCACTGGGAGCAGTCGCGTCCTGTAACAGTTCAATCGCAAGGTTGATGGCTTCGAAATGTGGTGACGGGCGTCTGGTGATTGCCTTCACTCCGAAGGTTCGCTGGCGGGCCCAACTGAGATGAAGGGTTCGCTCCGCGCGAGTGATGGCCACGTACAAAAGACGAAGCTCCTCAGCCTCGGCTTCAGCTGTTTTGGCGTGACTGATTGGAACGAGTCCCGATTCCAGCCCGGCAATGAACACTTGTGGCCACTCCAGACCCTTTGCTGCGTGGAAGGTTGACAGCTCAACTGCATCGGAGCTTGGGTCTCCGCCCTCGTTGCGCAGTGCTGATCTCACCCATTCTGCGAAGTCGAACACATTTCCTTCTGGGCTCAGATCAAGAAATTCGCGCCCCATCCGGACTAGCTCGGCCAGGTTTGCGAGTCGCTCTTCGCTCATCTGCTCCTCTGCGCTACCTCCTTCCAAGGCCGAGCCACCTCGCTCGGGGAGCGAGCCGAGGGTTCCTTCGACTGGAACGCCATCCTCGCTGAGGCCGAGTTGGGCTTGAAGGTCTGCGAGATGAACTGGCAGGGAACCTCCGCGGCGCATCGTGGACAACGCATCTTTGACTTCGGGCTGTTCGAGCAGACTGCTTGCGCCTCGGGCCCGGACGGGGATCTTTGCCCGGACGAACGCCTCTTCGAGCACGGGTATTTGTGCGTTGGTTCGCACGAGCACTGCGGCATCGGCCCAGCGGCTTCCGGGCGCATGGGAGTCGCGGATTTTGCGAGCGATGCTGCGTGCCTCGGTGGCTTCGTCTTGGTACTCCGTGACGATTGGGATTGGCCCGTCAGGGCGGTTTGGTACGAGATCGAATTTGGCAGCAGGACCTTGGGAGAGCACGGTGTTCGCGATCCCTAGAATCTGGGGCGACGAGCGATAGTTGTCTGACAATTCGATGGTCTGTCCGCCTGGAAAGTGCTCTGCAAAGTCGTTGAGGTAGCGAGAATCAGCGCCATTCCAGGCGTAGATCGCCTGGTTTGGATCTCCTACCACGCAGAGATCTGCCCGAGGGCCGACCCATTGCTGAAGTAGCCGAAACTGCAAGGGGTTGACGTCTTGAAACTCGTCGACAAAGAGGTGACGGAACCGCCATTGCCGTGCTGCTGCAAACTCGGCATCTGATTGCATGTCTCTGGTCGCAAGACGGAGTAGATCATCGAAGTCGACGAGTCGACTCTTGAGCTTCATGGTCTCATACTTCTCGAATACTGCGGCGATCTGCTCCGCGGGGAGCGGCGGTTCTCGAAGCGCAGCGTTTGCCTGGCTTGGATAGTCCGTCGCTGAAATCATCCGAGCCTTGGCCCACTCGATCTCGCTAATCACGTCGAAGACAGTGGTGCTCTTCTTGTTGGGCAGGAGTCGAGCGATATAGCGAAACTTGCGGTCAATCAGCGTTGGCGGCTGGACACCGCGTTCTTGCCAACGGAGTCGTAGTTGAGTGAAGGCCACTGAGTGAAAGGTGCCAGCGTTGACACCGCCTCGCAGCCCCATCTGCCCCAGACGCGACCGAAGCTCCGCTGCAGACTTGCGGGTGAACGTGATCGCCAACGCCCGACGAGGATCGATCTCACCTTGGAGCACTCGGCGGCCAATTCGGCGCGTGAGGACCCGGGTCTTGCCTGAGCCAGCGCCGGCGATAATGCGCAGGATCGCTGTGTCGGCCAGCACGGCCTCAGCCTGGGCGGCGTTCAGCCCAGCTAGAAGAGCGGTGATGGCCTCAGAGTTCTCCCGCGCAAGCGGACCCAGGTCAGTGGGTCGTGAG
>DORQ01000197.1:10848-15958 GCA_003514205.1 Acidimicrobiaceae bacterium | reverse complement strand
GCTGTGGCGAAGAGGTCGGGCCCGGGATAGCGGTGGTGGAAGCTGCCGTAGCGGCGGCAAGGCGTGCAGCTTCTGCAGCCGCGTCAGATCGTTCTTTCGTGAGGATTGCCGACTTCAACTGGGCCCGTGCTTGGATCGCTGCGTTCTCAGCCTCGGCAACCTCTAGCCCAATTGCGGCGAGCTGCTCTGCGGCTTCGCGTTGCTTGGGAGTCGCAGTTGTGTGAAGGAACTCGTACACCGAGCGAATCTCATCGAGATGGGTTGCCTGTTGCTTGGGTACCTGCGCTCGTGTTGATGCGGTAGCAAAGTCTCTGCTGGTGACAAGGTTGAGTGCAGCGCTGTCATCACCAGCATTGAGGTAGGCGGAGACCATCATTCTGCGGAGTTCGGCCCGGGTTTGCTCCAAGCGGGTCACCAGTTCTTGGGACTCTTTGGAGAGAATTCCAAGTTTCGCTTGGAGGAGCGACTGCTGTTCACGGGCGTCGACGAGGGCATTCTCGGCGGCCTCGACGCGTCGTTCGGCGGTAGCGATCGGGTTCGCCTCCGATGCCGCTGGCTGAGGGATCAGTGACAGGGCAATGCCCACCGTGATGCTGAGAACAGCAGCGAGACGGACGAGCTGAGATCTATGGGCCGAATGAACCACGGGGTTGAGTCAATCTGGATCGACCCCGTTTGCGTCATATATCTGACGATCGTAATCAAATCGTCATAATTCTCAGAATGCTCGCGGCTGCTAAGGGCAGGATCCAACCTCCGAGAAGGCGCCTACGATTCGGTGAAGGCGTCGGCGGGTTCACGGAGGCGCTTGCCGAGGTAGGCGACCTCAGTTCCGTCGCCATACGGCTCGGCGCGCCCGAGTTCCACAAACCCGAGTGCTGCGTGAAAGGCCAGCGATTCGGGATTCTCTGGGCGGGTGTTGACTTCCAAAAGGAACCACTCGGAGTCCGAGTTCTGTTCAATCGCTTCATACAGCGCCCGGCCGTAGCCGCGTCGCTGTGCAGATGGTGCAACACAGATCCGATCGAGGTAGATAAACGAGTCGTATCGCTCAGAGACCCACCGATAGTTGGCACTTCCGTACTGGGTGCCCGGTGGAAGGGCTACACAGAACGCTTCGAGTGGGTCGCCGAGAGCGAACAGCAATGCCGCGAACTCAATGAGCTGTTCCGCCGTGTCCTCTGTGAGCGGTCCGACCTTGGGTACTTCAGAGTTGTTCAGGTCGATCAACGCGCCGAGGTCCTCTCGGCAGATCTGGCGAAGCGCTCCTCTCGCTCCCGGGCCATCAGAGCCTCTCGAGCCTTGCGGGTTCATGCTGTCTGTGCTCATGCCTGCCAGGCTCATATCTTCCGGGCTCATACCTTCCGGGCTTCGTGAGTCCCAGCCGCGACCTCAAATCGGTCGATGGAGCTCACCGTCGTGTCTGGATCCCAGATATCAGCAAGGTTGTGCAGCTCGCAGGTCAGCAGTGATGGGGTGATGGTCACAACGCCAAAAGAGTGGGTTGCGGAGAAGAAGCGAAGGTGGGGATTGCTGGCGGAGTAGTCAGTGGCGAACAAGACAGTGGTGATGCTTGACGCGAGAAACTCCGGTGCAATGGTTTCACCATCGGGGCTGGCTTTGACGTCGAGCACGAAGTTTGCGTGCCAGTCTCCGGTGACCACAACAGGGTTGGAGACCTTGGATTCCTGAAGCGCATTGAGGAGGCGTGCCCGCACTTCCGGGTAGCCATCCCAGGTATCGCGGCCGATTTCGGGTGCCTCTGGGGTGCCGAGATTGAGTCCCGCCATCATGAGCGGGTTGGCGAGCACGTTCCACGTGGTTGAGGAAGCGGTCAGCGACTCAATGAGCCATTGCTCCTGTTCGGTCCCAAGGTTGGTGCGCTGCGGATCATTCAGTTCATCGCATGCCGGGCCGGAGTCGGTCAGAGTCACGTCGTCTCCTCGGCAAGCCGGCGCATCGGCAGACTGGCGTGTCTCGATCACATACACGTTTGCGAGATCGCCAAAATTGCTTGTCCTGTGGACCTCCAGCGAATCGAACGACGTTGGTTCGGGCGTGATTCGAATTGGCATGTTCTCGTACCAGGCCTGATACGCCGCGAGCCTTCGCTCGCGTCCGGTTGGTTTGCCGCGGTCCTCTTCCTGCACGTCTCCTGCGTAGTTGTTCGCTACCTCGTGGTCGTCGAACGTGATCAGCCAGGGCGCGGTTTGGTGGGCCTTTTGCAGTGAAAGGTCCGACTTGGTCTGTGCGTACCTCCACCGATACTGCTCCAAGGTGACAGGTTCTGGCGCAGCCCACACCCGTGCGCCGCTCTTGTTTGGCGACAGGTCGCCCAGGCTCAGTTCGTAGATGTAGTCGCCAAGGAACACGACGGCGTCGAGGTCGGCTACTTCAGCTGCGCGGGCCCACCCGCCGTAGTAGCCCCACTGGTAGTCCTGGCAGGAAGCGAAGACGAACTTGAATTGCTCGGGTGAATCCTCCGGCTCGGGAAAGGTTCGTGTTCGGCCAACTGGACTGGTCTCTGTGGCAGTTCGGAACCGGTAGTAGTACCAAGTGTTCGGCTGTAGTCCGGTGACATCCAAATGCACTGCATTGCCCTGTTGTGGGGTGGCTGAGACCAGTCCCGACGCGACCAACGAGGTGAAGGTCTCGTTCGTGGACACGTCGTAGGCAAGCTCTACGGGAACAGTCGGTGCTCCACCCCCGGCGATCAGAGGATTCGAACACAAGCGGGTCCACAGCATCACGCGGTCAGCCAAAGGATCGCCTGACGCTACGCCCAGCGCAAAGAGTCCGCTGGGAATATCTGGCGTCACAGCTGGGGTGGCAGCGGCCACCTTCTGCGCGCCATCTCCCGAGGTTGCCTTCTTTGCGCCAGTGGTTGTGGTGGTGTCACCACTGGTTTTTGTCTCTGCGCAGGCCACTGTGACGCTGACAAGGGCTAGCTGTTGAAGGAATTCGCGACGGCGCACGCGGCCTCAGTTCTGAAGAGTGTTGGGCTGCGCGATGCTATCGCTACACAAGCGATCAGGTGGTTTGGACGAGCTGTCCGGCCGCTGCGAAGCGCAGAACTAGTCGTTCCTCGACCTCGGTGATTTCCTTCTTCGCGCGCGAAACGCCGATCGCGCCACCCGAAGCGCCGGACATCTTCGGTTCAACAACCACGAGATACTGATTGGGAAGGTACCCCTGCGAGAGGTTGAAACCCAGCTTCATTCGCCGACTGAATCCTCCCAACAACGCTCGACCGACAGCGCTGCCAACCTCAGCACTTCCGCCCCACCCGCCCGGGTCGGGGGTCACGGTGTAGCCCATTTCCGTGAGTTCGGCCATGAGCGTGTGCAGGGCCAACCCGGCATCTCCAGTTACCGTCAACGCGATGTTCGCCATGAGCTGAGTGTAGGACCCTCTTCCGTAGACGCGGGCGTTCAATGGCAACTGTGGTGTAGCGGGACGAACCGCGTTGGGCGATACCATCTGGCTGGCAACGACGTGTGCCCGGAGGGATTTCCGCTGTGATTCAACATGATCGAGAGCTGTCCTTCGAATACGGGGTGGTGCAACAAGTCAGCCCCCTCATTCGGCGAGTGGTGTGTCGTAACCCAGGCGTCTTTACGCTGATGGGAACAGGGACCTATCTCGTTGGACGCGGTTCAGTGGCGGTGATCGATCCTGGTCCCGGTCTCGCGGAGCACATTGATGCGATCAACGCAGCGTTGGGTGCCGAGGAACAGATTTCCCATGTGTTGGTCACCCATACCCACTCTGACCATTCAACCGCGGCCCCTGCTCTGGCGTCGGCACACGATGCACTGACCTGCGGATTTGGACCTCATGGCGATGTCGCTGAGCACGACCTCACCGACCGGGTTGACTTCAGTAGCTACTTCGAGCCCGATGAGCTCAACACGCTCATCGCGGCGTACGAGGACCTTGACCCAGCGTTGAAGTTTGAGGGCCCCGATCTGGAGTTCGTTCCCGAGATGGTGCTGAGCGACGGCGATGTGATCGAGGGGGACGGCTGGAGTATCGAAGCAGTCTGGACCCCAGGCCATTGCTCAAACCATCTGTGCTACTCCCTCCGTGAAGAATCGGCGCTCTTCAGTGGCGACCATGTCATGGCGTGGGCGACCACCGTTGTTGGTCCGCCCGACGGCTCCATGGCGCAGTACCTCGCTAGCTTGCGAAAGCTCTCGGCGAGGGGTGAGCGCATCTACTACCCAACGCACGGACCAGCGGTGGAGGACCCAGCGAAGTACGTGTTAGCGCTCTTGGCGCACCGAGAAGAGAGGGAGGCGCAGATTCTGTCGCTGCTGTCTGATCGACCGACTGGGATCGAGGACATCGTTCCGGTTCTGTATGCCTCCTATGACAAGCAGCTGTGGTACCCGGCGGCAGCATCGGTGCACGCACACCTCCTCGGGTTGGTTGAGGATGGCAAGGTAACGGTTGACGACGACGGTCCCCCAAAACTCAGCGCACAGTATCGACTCAGCTGAATTCTGACAGTATCGACTCAGCTGAATCCTGTTGGTTCTTCGGCCCATTGCTCGATGAAGCGATGCATGGCCGCAGTGGCTGGGCCGACATCGCCAGTTGCTACGACCTCGATGAGCAGCCCTCGGGTGACTGCTATTCCGAGAAGCAGCTCCGCTCGACTGGTATCGAGCTCCATGCTGTTGGCGACGGCGCGGCCCGCTTGGATCCATGGCTCTGTGAGGGAGTCGAGGAATCCCTCCGTTCCCGGACGCCGATGAATCGCAAGCGAGAGAATCTCGAAGAACAGGCAAATGAATGGTCGCAACGTTGGGTCGGTGAGCTGCTCCCATTGCTTCAGAATGAGGTCTCGTGGACTGAGTCCCTCGGAGGCCAACGCTTGGAGTGCAGCTCGCTGGTCTTCTTCAACGGCCTGCACCACGGCAGCTGTCAGCCCTTCGCGACTTTGGAAGTGGTAGATCAACATCCGATGGCTGGTTCCAATTCCGGCGGCCAGTTCCCGCAGGCTGAGATCTGCGAGTCCATGCGCGGCAATGAAGCGAATGCAGTCTTCGAGGAGTCGGGTTTTGGCGGGGGAGGAATCTGCAGACGAGCGGTGTTCCACTCGCGG
>DORQ01000197.1:0-10664 GCA_003514205.1 Acidimicrobiaceae bacterium | reverse complement strand
GAATGGAGATCAGTAACTCGCTATTCATCCAAGCCGATGCTGAGACAGTCTGGGCACTGACTGTCGATGTGGAAGCACTCCCAGCCTTGACCCCCACGATTTCTAAAGCCTCGCGGCTGGACCATGGGCCGTTGGCGGTGGGGAGCCGGGTCCGATTGAAACAACCAGCCCAGCTCGGCGCAATCTGGACCGTCACGCAACTCGACCCGCCAACGTTGTTTCAATGGGAACGAACGGCTGGCTGGTTGAAAATGACTGCGACTCATCAGCTCGAGTCCGAAGGGACAGGGTGCCGAAACACGCTGATCCTCGCAGTTTCAGGGCCAGGTTCCGGGGCGTTTCTCAGGTTGTTCGGCAGCGTCATTGGTCGCGCATTGGAAACCGAAAACCAGTCGTTCAAGGAGCGAGCCGAAATCTGATCACCTCGGTATCCTCGAATCATGTGGAATCGACGAACCCTTGCGCTCATTGCACTTTCTGTCCTGGTTGCTGCGGGCGGCTGTGGCGATACGAAACCTGCGGCGACAAAGAAACCGAAATCGACAACAACGACCACAACCTCAGCTCCCGGAGATGAGGATACCGAGGCGCTGTGTGAGGAGCTTGAATCGGATGATCCTCCCAAGGGTCTTGCTGAACTCGTCCCAGCCAAGTTCGAGAACGCAGCGGATGCCGCTGTAGCGATGATCAACTTTCTTGGTTCGGCGCTCGACACCAGTGCCTCCGCAGATTCGGAATCGACAGTGTCAGCGTCGACAGATCCGGCCACCGAGAAAGCTCTGAACGAAGTGCTTGAAGCCTTCGAGTCCAACGGTCTCCCCGAGGATCTGAGCGACCTCGCTCAATACTCGGAAGACGAGTGTGGCGAGGGACTCGGCCCCGACTTCATCCTTGCGACGAGTTGGTCTTCCAAGCTGGTCCCGGCCCCGAAGGATGAGGCCTATTGCGATCAGCTCACAGCCTCCTTCGGCACTGAGTCCGCCGCCAGCTCCGATGGCGACACCGGGGGTGCCGGCATCTCTGCTGAGAGCTTCGAAGCACTCGCCGAGGTTGCACCAAAGCGGCACGCTGAAGCGATCGAGTTTCTCTCTACGCTTGATTCCGCCTCTACGTCTGACAAAGCCTCATCGATTGAGGCCGGCGGCGACCTGCTGGGACTTGGCATCTACGCTCTTGACGCCTGCGGTTCTCTGGAAGTGGCTGGTCAGTTGATCTTCGCAGGAGGAACACTCGTTTCGGCGGAGTCCGAAGCAAACGGTTCTGTCGACTCCGGCGACTCCGGCGAAACAGGCGGGTCATCCGAGACAGGTGTAAAGCCGACAAATGCAGACACTGCTGCCGCGACGGCACTCTTGCCGACCTCTGATGCCATGTCGTTTGAAGCAACGGAGGTGGACCTCGAGGGTGATGGTCGCTACCTGGCATCGGTGGTCGCACCAGTTGGCTGGGAACAGGAAGACACCTTCGGAGCGGGATTCAATCCGCCGGTCGATTCGAACTTCGAGTTCATGGACGAGCTCTCACTGAGCGCAGGCTGCGATGGAATGTGTGAGGCGACCGATTGGGAGAAGCGGCTGCGAGGACCCGAGGGCTACATCTCCCTCTGGCTCGGTGATCGCAACGTCGTGGAGGATAGGACACCCGAGGGCTCGGCTGGCGCAGTCATACGAAGTGCCGATGAGTCTGGCGATATCCGATCCCTCGTGATCCGATGGGACGACGAGACAGATCGCTACTTCGAGTGCTCAATCACTCTCTCTGCCGAGAACGCTGAGTATGAACCGGCGCTGCTGGCCGCCTGCGAGTCCTCTCGGCCTGGCTGGATCACCGTCTCCTAGCCTCCGGAACGTGGCGCCGTTCCCCAAAGGCCCAAGGCACCGACTCTTCCTCGCTGCCAGCAGCCAGCCCTTCCTCGCGGCCAGCAGCTAGGCCGCCGGGCTGCGGTTCTCCCGTATGGCGCCTTCGTTGATGAGGCGAGCCCGCCACTGTCGGACCAGGTGATCGGTATTGGTGTCGTCAGGATGAAATCCTGGCCGAAGGTATTTCAGGGTCTCGATCACAAATGATGGGTGAAGTAGCCGCTGGCGGCGAAGGTTGTGAATGAAGCGCCGGCGCTGTTTCCAGGTCAGTTCCGAATGCATCCCAATCAATGCCGCAATCCACTGCTGGGTGACCACCGTTGCCAACATCGAGATGGTGACGAGAAATCCAGCAATTCGAGTTGGGTACCGAACACCAACCGTTGTCATCACGTCGAACGCGACGTTCTTGTGCTCAAGTTCCTCGAGTGCGTGCCAAGCGATCAGCGGTTCCACCTCCGGTTGAGAGAAGAGGAGGTGTCGAGTCCGATCATCGGACAAGACCACGGCGGCGAACACGCCGGTCAGGTGTTCTGCGGCGGCGGTGGCGGCAACCGCGAGGGTGTTTGGACGGAGTTTGAGAATCCGATCGCAGGCCCGGCCAATGGCTCGGTCGGCGTGTTCTGTCGGGTACCCCAGGGTCTGAAGGCGCTCGTTGAGGGCACGATGCTGGCGCCCGTGCATCGCTTCTTGTCCGACGAAGGCCCTGACCTGGGCTCGGAGGACTGGATTGTCCTTCACGGCGTCTCGGTGTCGACGGACGCTCTCGACGAAGAAGTCTTCACCACGGGGAAACACTGCAGAGAGAACTGCGAGGAAGTGGCTGAAATACGGATCATCATCCACAAGCCAGCGGTCGGTGGTCAGCTCAGCGGGATTCACCATGAGCTGTCGAACGGGCATCGCAGCCCGCGCCTCGGCGAGGGCAGCTGGGTCGGTCGGTGTTGAGAACCTGGGAGTCGTGTTCAGGGTGGCATTGGTCATGGGTGCTGATCACTTTCGGGTGGTGGGACAAGGAGGCGTAGGACGTCTGGTGTGAGGAATGCGGAGAGACCTTTGGTGATCGCAATCACTTGTTGGGGTGCTCCGAAGCCGCCCATTTGGGAGACCGCTGCGCCCTGGACGAGCGCCAGCGCGAGATCGATGATGAGCGAAGCCGAAGCCTCATCTGCAACTTCTGGGAAGAAGCGAATGAGGAGGTCGGTGATCGTCTGCTGGAGGCCGAGCGCAACCCCGTGGACGACTACGCGGAGTTGATCGTCGGTGCGACCAGCCACCACCACTTCGAGCACTGCCGCGTACTGCGGACCGCTCACGATGGCCCACAGTTCCTCGAGGGCCCGTCCGAGAGTCCGTTCATCAGATGGGACCTTCTCGAACGCTTCGCTGAAGTGCTGCGCCTGATCGTCGAAGAGGAACTCAATCGCAGCGACAACGAGATCGTGCTTGGTTGCGTAGTGATGGGTCTGTGCGCCTCGGGAGACCTGCGCTCGGTCGGCGACGATTCTGGTGGTCGTCCCCGCGTAGCCGTACTCGATCAGGCAATCGATCGTCGCTTGCAGAAGCGCTCGCTGAGTGGTCTCGCGTCGATCATCCTGGGAGCGTCGAGGTTTGGGATGGGGGAGTGGGGTTGGTTTCGATGTCATTGGGGGCGACTCCAAAATCGGTGGCGAACAAACCGACCGTCTGGTTTGTTTATCACGAAATCGGGCGAAATGGAAGTCTGGTTCGCGATGAAGTCGGGCAGGCAGTGCTACGCGGGTCGAACGAGTATCGACGTTGGGCTAGCGGTGTGCAGATGTTGGCCGACGATCTGGTGGCAATGCACCTCTGCGACCCTGCGACCGAATGCTTTGGCTTGTTCGGCCTTCGGTCCGGCCCAGCCGAGGTCGACAGTCTCGAAGAAGAGTTCGACCCATCGCTCGAAGTGGGCGACTGTGAACGGGGACTGTTCACTGATGAGCTGGTGCGAACGATATGGGTTGCCCTCGTATCCAGGTATCGAGAGCAGTGCTCGGCACCAGAATGCGGTCAGCTTCGGCAGATGCTCTGACCAATCGACGCGAGCGATGTCATTGAATATCGGGCCGAGCAGCGAATCCTGGGCGATATCGCCATAGAAGCGTCGTACCAGTTCCGCGATCTGCTCTGGGTTGTCGAGGTCTCCGGAGATGATCTGCCGGGGCGAAGTCGTGCTCATCTCGTCATCCTCTGAACCGTTGGACGCCTAGGCCAGTTCAGGACCATAGGACTCCGATCGCTGTCGCCGCGACGATGCCAAGTCCGAGCAGCGTCTGTCGGATCCCGATGATGACTGCCCGTGGGGCGGGTCGAAGGTTCAACGCGCGTTGGACTGCAATGGCGGTTATCACCCCAAGGGCTCCCAGCGCCGTAGCTCGATCGATGAGTGTTGCTGCGCCGACGATGATGGCTGCGCAGAGATCCGCGCCCATCACGAAGAGCGGATGTGGATGGTCTCCGTGCAGTTGGCCGACGAGGTCGCGAACCGCAACGATGGCAGTGATCGACCGGGCCGCGAGGATGAGCCAGCACCCAAACGCGAGCCTGGCGTCGCTCCCGCCTGCCAGGGCAACAATGGCGACGACGCCGCTCATTCCCACCGCTCCGGCGAGCTCGGGGAGGAGACGACGGCTTCTGGACCGCATATCGAACCACAGCTCCAAGCCAACGAGCGGAGCGATCGCAATCAGCGGGATCCAGAACGCCGGAGGCGCCGAAGCCGCAGCACCGACTGCGACCGCAACGATCACCGCAGTCTCGGCGGCGAACACTCGTCGTGCCACTCGAGTACGAGGCAGCAACCGTTGTCGGCGGGTGTCAACCAGCATCACTTTCAAGGGCGTGCGACTCAGGAACGCGAGGAGCGCTCCAAGACCCACGCACACTCCGGCTGCGCTCCAACTCACCAGCAATCCGAGAAGCACCGGCTCAAGGGTGAGACCCCAGCCCCCATGTTCGGCGGGCACAGCGACTGAGCGAAGTAGTGAACGAGGGCCAGCGGAGGTAGAGCGAGTCGCGGGGGCCGTATCTCGACGACCAGGAGTGCGGGCTACGTCCATTCGACCATTGTATAGTGCATGACTATTGAACTGGAAGTCGCGACTCCAACACTGCGAGACCATCACCTTCGAGTGCGGTCAAGCCCGCAGGCCGCGCCGAAAGCGCCAGCATGAGTGCCCACGCAGGGCCGGCCACCCGTCGTCCAGAGCCATGCGACCACGAACAGTCGGTCGCCTCGAAGTGCAGGCCGTCCATGAGGCCCGCCTTACTGAAGGCTCTGGCTGCCTTGGGGCTGATCAAGTTGTCGAGCACAACTTCCAGCTGCTCGGTTGGAATCTCAGGCTGGAGGTCCAGCGGCAGGCCGATATCGAAGGCATGGACGCAGCTGTCGGTCAGCGGTGCCTGAGGGCCAAAGCCAGGTGGGGTAAACCGATGCTCGGCGTTGGCTTCAAGGTCGGCGGCGATCTGCTCGAGTGTGTGACCTGCCGCATGAGCGATGGCCCATTGATGGGAGTACTTGTTGAAGTCCCCGCGGTGCCGTATCAAACCACGTACGACAGATGGCGTGCCAACATTGAACGGCATCACGAGGTGAGCAGCGACCTGGTGAACGGTCCATCCGCTGCACAGGCTGGCTAGCTTCGCCTGGTCGGGCTGTATCGACCTCAGAGTTCTCGCCTGCTCTCGGCGTCGGTCGGCAATCATCGCGAATATCTCGTTGTCGGTGGCCATTCCCCTAGCCTCGCACAACACTTGCTCTGGGCGTGCCGGGTAGGCTTCGACCATGGGACAACTTGTGCAGTTTGGAACCGATTCTGCTCCGGCGAGTGGTTATTTCGCCCCGGCCGACAATGGCGGGCCTGGGGTCATCGTGATTCAGGAATGGTGGGGCTTGGTTCCACACATTGAAAACGTGTGCGATCGATTCGCCGCCGCAGGCTTCTCGGCACTCGCGCCTGACTTCTACAACGGAGTCTCGACTACTGAGCCAGACGAAGCCGGCAAGCTGATGATGGCCTTGAACCTCACAAAAGCCGCAGAAGCGTTCACGGCTGGTATCGAGTTTCTGCAATCGAACGAGGCGGTGACCTCAGCGGGAGTTGGTGTGGTCGGGTTCTGTATGGGTGGTGGTCTTTGCTATGTCTTGGCCGCTCGCGAACCTGAATCCGTGGTTGCCGTCGCTCCCTTTTACGGACTCATTCCCTGGGCTGACGCGGCCCCCGACTACTCGAAGATCCAGGCCCCCATTCGAGGCCACTATGCCGAATTCGACGAGTACTTCACCCCCGAGCTGGTGGCTGCACTTCAAGCCCAACTCGATGAGCTCGGCAAGGACGCGATACTCACCGTTCACCCAGGCACACAGCACGCGTTCTGCAACGATGACCGGCCCGAGGTGTATTCGCCATCGGAGGCCGAAGCCGCATTCAACGAGACCTTCGAGTTCTTCCGATCAACGATTCGTTAACTAGCGCGAATCTCCCGTCTCGATTCGACTGGTGCGCGCCGAGAGTTCGGAACGGCTCTGCACGCCGAATTTTCGGCACAGCCGCAAGACATGACCTTCGACTGTTCGAACCGACAGGCAGAGCCGGTCAGCAATCTCACGATTGCGCCATCCCTCGTCCACGAACTCAAGGATCTCCTGCTCCCGGGTCGTCAGCTGGGCGAGAGCTTCATGTGATTCCGGCCCTTCAGGCGTCACGCTTGGTTCGCCGCGATGGTCCAAGTCCTCAAGGTCGACGATGATGGCTTGGTCGGTAACGACGAGTGCCAAGATCTGTGCCGGAAGCGGCGCATCATTGGCGCAGGACGCGACGCATCGCGCGTGATCGATATCGATGAGATGGTGAAGCACAGCGGCGCTCTGAGCGTCCAGCAGATCGATTCCTTCAACTGCGATTCCCACAATTCCGAGCCCCTGGCAGAGTTGGACCGCTCGAGCGATTCCGGTGCCTCCGCCGAGGAGGCCTCGTAGACGACCGTCCGAACGCGCCAACGAGCTCATAGGAACTTCGGTGTCTGCAGGGTGCGGGCGCAGTCTGAGTATGCTCCCTCCCTCGCGTTCACACCAGTGGGTTAACCGCTCCCACTGCTGGTCCATCTCCTCGGAGACCGCCAATCCAGCCGGCGGGCATCGCACAATCAGTAAGGGAGTCTCAGGCCAGCCGGCGTCCACCTTGGCAGTCTGTCCCGCTCGTAGGCCTGTGTACACTTCGGCACATGCGGGACTGGCCATTCATTGGAAGGGATCACCTCGCAGCAGTGGTCGCCGGGTCGTTAACTGGACACAAAGCAGTGCTACTCGAAGGCGTGGCGGGCATTGGTAAGACCACCGTGGCCGACCATGTCGCTCGGGGACTTGATGGCTCAGTTGCGAAGGTGAGAGCCAATCACACCTTCTCGGCCTATGACGGAATTGGATTGCTCCGGTCCGAGACGCTGGAAGTCTCCTCATTCGATCCGGCGGGCTTTGTCCACGCAGTCGTTCAGCGGTGGGCGCAGGATTCGCCTGAGTTCGTCTGGGTGGATGATGTTGGACAACTCGATGAGGCCTCTGCAGTGGTGCTCTTTCATGTGGCGATGAACGGTTCCTCTCGCCTGCTATTGACCACTCGAGTTGGATCACCACCCTCGGAACTGGTGAAGCAGTTGGAGACGACTGGCGAGCTTGTCCGATTCGAGGTTCAACCGTTGAGTGTCGAGGATTGTTCGGCGCTGCTGAACAGCGTGCTCGGTGGACCCACTGCTTCTGGGTTGGCGAGTCAGGTTTGTTCACGAGCACAAGGCAATCCCCTGGTGATTCGTGAGCTGGTTCGTGCCGCGTTGGCCGACAGATCGTTGTCCTCGGTGAGTGGTGTGTGGCAATGGTCGGAGTCCTCCACCGTCCTTCGCACTGCTGCCGAACTGACGGCACAACGATTGGGTTCGTTGCTCGCTCCCTCTCGTCGGCTGGTGGATCTTCTTGTCCTCGCTGGCGAGCTACCCACCTCGGTGCTCGCTGTTGGATACTCCCGGCAGCTTCAGGATCTCGTGGATGCCGACATGGTCATCATCGAGAATGAGTCTGCGCACTTAGCTCATCCGCTCTTCATCGAAGCTGCTCGACTCAACCTGCACGGGGATCTTCGAGTGGACCGAATCAGTGAGCTGATCTCGCTTGTTGGTCCGATCATGGCGGGGCCTGCTCAACAGTTGCGAATGCTTCGCTGGCGTCGGGAAGCGAAGCAGAAGATCGAGCCCTCCGAGTTGGTCCGAGGTCTGCACCTTGCGATGGCAGTATTTGATACCGCGACTGCAATTGACCTCGGAAACGCCGCAGTGGAGGCGGGTCGCACCGAAGCCGCGCTGCCCCTGGCAATGGCGCTGCTTTACGACGGCCAACTCGAGGAAGCAAGTCTTGCTTCCAAACTCGCAGTCGAGCAGGCCAGCGATGAGGCCACCCGCGCCTTCGCGTCGGTCTCTGGCAGCCTCGCTCGGGGCTACCAGTACGGTTTTGGCAGTTCGATCACCGATGCCCATACCGAACTCCTGTCCTCAATGACAGATCCCGCTCTCAGCGCGTTTGTTCGGAGCGAACTCGGTTCCGCACTGGCCTTCAGCGGACAACTTCTGGAGGCGGTTGAGGTGTCGAGCGAGGGTGCGACATCTGGACAATGGTGGGAGCGGGTTCCTTTCGTGCCCGGATGGGCGGGTGCAATGACTGCCCTTGGGCGCACCGACGAGGTCCTGCAGACACTTGGTCAGCTCGTTGAGGAAGCAGGACACAGCGGCGGCCGATCGGTTGCTTGGCTGCATGCGTTTCGTTCCTCAGCGGCGCTGCTGCATGGCGATCTATCCCTTGCCCAAACAGCAATCGAGAGCTTCGATGAATGCGCCTACATGGCAATGGTGCCGGGAGTCGCTGCAGTGTTGCATTCTGAGACTCGAGGAATCGCAGCGCTGTGGAAGGGCGAGATCGATGCTGCCCGCGCGCTGTTGACCGAGGCCGTGGCCCGCTCCGATGTCCCAGAAAGTGAGTTCCGACGAGTGGTGCCGACGTCGTTTCTTGCCATTGCCTGCGCACTTGATGACGACGCTCAAGCTGCGGCGAGGTATGCGGCAGAGGCGGAGGAATCTGCGTCGAAGTTTGCCCTTGGCGCTGGGTGGGTTGCGCTCGCGCAATCCTGGGCCCAGGCCTGCGCTGGTGATAAGACTGGCGCTTCCAGAACTGCGGAACGAGGGGCGCAGTGGGCAATTGAGCGCAACCAGTTTCACGCTGCACTCTGGTGCGCCTTCGATGCGTGGCGATTTGTGCCCTCCAGTCGAACCGCCAAACTGGTGAGTACCGCTGCGAGCCATGCCGATGGTCGCTGGTCAGCCGCCTTCACAGCGACTGCAAAGGGTTGGCTAGGAAACGATCTCAGTGCATGGGACGCTGCGGCGGAGTGGTTCACGTCCATCGGGGCAGCGGCGCACCTGGATCTCCTAAAGCAACGCCGGGCTGAACTCTTGGGATCGGCGAATGGCGACCTCGTGGTGGGCAGCCTCACTCGCCGGGAATCTGAGGTAGCGCTGCTTGCCGCGAGCGGTGCAAGAAATCGCGAGATCGCAGACCGGCTTCAGATCTCTGTCAGGACAGCCGAGACGCACCTACATCGAGCAATGGGCAAGCTCGGCTGTGCCGCCCGCGAGGACCTCGCGATGTACCAAGCCGAGTTGGCTGCTCGGATCTAGCTCCGCTGTAACCCCGTTCTTAGGCCGCGGCCGAAGGTGCGGGCTGCTAGCGAATCTGGCTCAGGTTCCCGTTAAGAGGATCGAATCGCTGAGTTCGCCGCAGTTCTGAGCTACCCAGGTGCTGTAGGAGGCGTATGCTTCGGCCGCCTCGGGCGTACCGGCAGCTTCGGCAGCGGCATTCGTTGCTGCGTCTTGATCCGCCGAAGTGAAGACCTCTTGAGAGAGCTCAGTCAACTTGTTGACCAACTCAACGGCTTGCTTGATCTCCGCAGGGGCTTGGCGAGTGATGAGTTCATTGCTTGCCCGGACCTCGGCCAATGCTTCATCTTGGTTGGGTCCCCCAAGTTTGCTGGCGAAGTCCTTCAATCCTGCCCTCTGATCGACGAGCAGTTGGCAGAACTCCAGTGGATCCCCCGTTGAGGTGCCCGACTCGCCCTCCGATGTGGAGGTATCTGCGGTGGTTTCGGCGGCCGTTCCTGCAACGGCTGAAGCCGAGGTTGAGTTCGTGTCCGATGGTCTCGCCTCGGACTCTGACTTCGAATCAGTGCCACACGAGGTGAGGGCAATCGTGAGGGCCAGGGCGGCGGCTGCAGTTCTGCTCAGGTTCATGCGTTGAACGATCGCGCACACCTGCGTGCACCCCATACGTAGTCACTACCCAACTGGTCGAGCCCGGAGTCGCGTAGTGACTACGTATGGATGCCCTCAGCGAACCGAGCAAGATCCGGTGATGGATAGTGCAGCTCATGTCTCGACACTTCTGGAGCCCCGTGGGGCAATCGCTCGAACTGCGCGCACCAGTCTCAGAGCCGTGACGGTGGGGCTTGTTCTGTTCTCACTTGGCGCGTCAGGTTGCGGTAGCGACGAGGCCGATCGGGCGTCCTCGCCGACGTCGGTTCACCGTAGCGAGGATTCCGATGAGGCCGCTCTGGCCGAGGCTGCGCCGAAGGAAGGCGAGGACTCAAATGCCAGCGACAACGACCCAGCTCAGACCTCGGAACCGGCGAGCGGGACCTCTGGGTCGAGCAACGCTGAGCTGCCGGCGGGGGCGACAGCCGGGATCGACGA
>DORQ01000254.1:11639-15528 GCA_003514205.1 Acidimicrobiaceae bacterium | reverse complement strand
GTCAGAACGGCACCGAAAGCCCGACCGCTCAAACCACCGAGCGCGCCATGAGCCTTGATGTGCTTCGGTTTCCACGACGAGACGGAGAAGCTCTATCGGCCTCCACCCTCCCAATCGAGAGTCAGGATGCGCTGATTCCACTTGAAGGAGCCCAAGAGCTACTAGCCAATCCTGATGTCGTAGGAGCCTCGCAGCAGAGGGTTCCGGTGGACCTCGTTCTCATCAATCTCAGGCATGGCACCGAGTCCGTTGGCTCGTTCATTGGTTCACTGCCGAAGCCTGGAATGGCTACACAAGGGATCTTTGGAGCCGAGGTTCCAATCGTTGAATACCAGGAACGCTTTGCACGTGAGCGATGTGGAAAGTCTGCGATTGCTTGTCAACAGGAGGAGCGGAATTCCCAGGAAGATCAAAATTCACTGGGTTCAGGCTTCTCGATGCCAAGCCTGACGCGGTGGGGGCCTGGCCTGATCGGCACGACGATGGGCGGACTGGCTTTGGGCTTGATCCTCGTCATCGGCGGTCTTCGGCTGCTCGGAGTGCTCTTACGCCGAAGGAGCAATGATGATCAGTCCGGCTGAGAGCGATCGTGCGGCGCGCCTGCCGCCTGCTGGAGCGAGGCGTCAAGGTTCAGGCTCCCTACCTCGCCTTGCCCAGGGTGTGGAATATCTACGCCAAGCCGATCAGCTACAGATACTGTGAAATCCTCGGCGATTTCTTGCATCAAGGAGCGTAGCGAGGTGACTACAACCTCGGCTTCGTTCGTTGCGGCCGCTCAGCAGTCCGTGTTGAGGGTGTGACATCGAGACCCAGCAAGGCGTGCAGACTCTCGCCCTTCTCCATGCCACTCAGGAGTCCTTGATTCCAGCGAGCGAGCAGCCCCGCTCCTGAAACTGAGCGCTTGGCTTCTGCCATGAATTCACCCCGCCGGGCACCGTTCCTTGCCGTACCGAATGACTCAGGGACGAATCAGTTCGACATCACGACCAGCGCTGGATGCTAGGAGACCAAGGTCCTCGCGGTCGAGCGTGATGATCTCATCTCCATCATTTGCGAGCGCAACAAGGGCTGCATCCACTACATCGGACATCCCTGCCAACGCCATGAGCTCCCCAGCCTTGCGACCAAGAGATTCATCCAGCGGCCGCACATCCATCCCCGACAACGCAGTCGCTAGTCGCGCCTGTCTCGAGCCACCTCGCCAGACCTGGCCGACAACACCGCCATGCGTTACGGGTCGCTCCCCTGCCGAATGCAACCCTTTCAGCCTGACCCACATCGAACGGTCGTTGCGGTCGATTGCTATCAGGGCCCCAGCGTCCAAAATCGTGGTCACGCAGACCGAGTCTTCGCTGCTGGCTTCGTCTTGGGCATGCCCGATCGCGTTGGCACGGAGATGCGCTCACCTCGAACAACAACGGCGTCCTGGCGGTCGGCTCGCCGTTGCTGGAGGATCTCCTCAGGCGTGATCTCGCCAAACTCCGCCTCAAACTCAGCAATGGATTCGCCGAGCTGGGCTAGCTGCTGGTCGAGCAGCGCCCTATCGACGAGCGCTGCGCTTACCCATGCGCTGAGAGAATCGGCCAAGCCGCTCGCCACCGCCCGATCGCCAGCCTCGACAAGTTCTGGATCAACGGTGACTGTGATGCGACGCTTCCGCTCTATCATACCCTTATCATACCCTTATCATACCCTTATCATACCAAAGTACGCTCCTTCGCGCGTTCAGCTACTGGAGACAGAGAGCCGGGTTGATTCGGAACCTCCAGCGAGGACAGCCCGACCGAACCTTCAACTCACCACCACGCCCCGTTAAGCCCGGAGTTTGGAACGCACAAGAAGAATCGGACCTCGCTTGGGTGCCGGACGGGGTGGCACGAAAGCGAGATCCGATTCGATGACATTTCTGCGATGCAGCCTTGCCAGTGACCTCACCCTATGACGGGAAGTCATTTCCGCCAATGGGGACCACTCCCCACTTTCAACCCCAGGAATTGTCGCGATGAGGACTGGCAAACCTGCTAGGTCCCAGGATCACCGACTATTCACCATGGCATCCGCTGCCATGACGAAGTACTGCCGAAGCGCTTCGGCGATTGCGGGATCTGGGTCAAGCACCACCACAGACTCAAGCATCGCCGCCAGCCAGCGATCCCTGCCGTCGTCAGTGATGACGTAGGGATGGTGACGCATACGAAGTCTCGGGTGACCTCGCTGGTCAGAGTAGGTCGTGGGACCGCCAAAGTATTGAATCAGAAACAAACAGAGTCGATCGCGTGCTGGGCCCAGGTCCTCAGGCTCAGGGTATAGCCCGAGCAGCACCGAGTCCGCTTCGACTCGAACATAGAATTCCTCCACCAGCCTCTCAAAGAAGGCCGCACCCCCTACTGCATCGAAAAGCGTAGGTTCTGGGCCCGGACGAGGCGGCCCGACAGAGGAAATCACCATGGGGCAGAGTCTAGAACGATCCCAAGAGGCCTCTGGATGCACGAGATTGCCCCACCGAGCCAGCGTCCACTGGCGCGCGCAAATGACTTGCGCGATACAGTCGCCGGATGCGGCGACCTCAGGGCAATGGACTTGTTGAGAACGAACTCCGAGTACTGGCAGTCGCCGTCCGGCTCCACCAAGAGAAGCGGCGCTGGACAACCGCAGAACTACTCGACGAACTCCTGAGGCTCGACAAGCAGAAACAGACGATTAACGAGGCAACGGCCTACAGGATCGTTACCCGTTTCTGCCTGGATCACGAGTATCTCAACTACTCGTGGCGACTGCCAACGAGCTACCACGGTCGACCGAGCAGGCAGTTTCATCTCAATCCCATTGGCCTCAAAGCAGCCAAAGCCGCGCTCAATCAGGCGTTCGCAGAAGGAAACGCTCCTTGGGCGAAGGTCACCCGGTAAAGGAGCCTCATGTCAGCACCCACCTCAGGCCACAGTGACGGAACTCCGTCAATCGACAACCTCGATCCCACAGCCATCAACGTGCTTCGCGGCGAGTTCTGGTCCGGAGATTTCCATCAGGCGATGCGATGGATGCGACTGAACGACCCGTTGTTCTTCGATGGCCAAGTCTGGTGCGCCTCAACCTATGAGTTGGTGCGCGAGATCTCACGGCAGCCGAGGTTGTTCGGAAACGGCGAAGGATGCCGTCCCGATGCAATGAAGATCCCGATGATGATCGATTTCGATGATCCGGAACACCTTCGGCGCCGCAAGCTGGTGAACTCGGGGTTCACTCCTCGACAGGTTCGCGATTCCGAACCAGCCGTGCGTCGCGCCTGCACAGAGATCATCGACGCGGTGTTGGCAAACCCATCTCCAACCTGTGACTTCGTTGCCGACATCGCTGCCCTCCTACCAATGATCATGATCGGCGACGCCCTCGGAGTTGCCCCTCAGGACCGGGCACAGCTGCTGGAATGGTCTGACGACATGGTGAAAGGCCTCGTCGGCTCCGATGGGGACGCGATCGAGCAGGCAACTGTGGCCTACATGGCCTTCCGCGAGTTTGCAGAAGGAGCGATTGAGGCTCGCCGCATGACTCCAACTGACGACCTCATGAGTCTTCTTGTCCACGCCGAAATCGACGGAGATCGCTTGGATGATGAGTCGATCATCCATGAATCGCTCCTCATCCTGATCGGCGGTGATGAGACCACTCGCCACGTGATTTCGGGCGGGATGTATCAACTGCTGATGCACCCCGAGCAATGTGAAGAATTGCGGAACGACCGCTCGTTGCTGCCCATTGCGGTCGAGGAGATCCTTCGATGGGTCTCTCCCATTCGCAACATGAACCGAACCGTCATGGCACCAACTGAACTTGCGGGGAAAAGCCTAGAGGTGGGAAACAAGATCTTGTTGATGTACCCATCGGCGAACCG
>DORQ01000254.1:490-11446 GCA_003514205.1 Acidimicrobiaceae bacterium | reverse complement strand
TTTGGCTTCGGCACGCACTTCTGCCTCGGCAACAGCTTGGCGCGCTTGGAACTCACGACGATGTTCGATGAAATCCTGACTCGACTTCCTGACCTCCGACTCCTCAAGAATGCAGAGCCAAAGAACCGGGCCGCCAACTTTGTTTCTGGATACGAAGAGATGATGGTGACTACACGATGACTATTGACCCAATGAAGAAGGGCGCGACTGGATCGGCGCACTGCCAGATCAACTGCTCCCCTTCAGAACTGTTCGACCTCGTTTCGGAGATTTCAAACATCCCGAGGTGGAGTCCCGAGTGCACTGCGGCCACGTGGCTTGGCGGCGCCTCAGGCCCAGCGGTCGGCGCGAAGTTTCGTGGATGGAATCGGCGGCGCGCTCTCCGTTGGTTCACCGTGAGCCGAGTGAGCGCCCTTCGACCCGATGAAGAATTCAGCTTCATCACGATGGTGCCAGTTTGGGGAGACTTCGTGGAGTGGACCTACGAGATCGCGCCAGGCGACGCCCCAGATAACTGCACGCTGACCCAGCGATTTACCATGCAGCGGGACCTTCCACTTCCCCTCAAGAAGCTTGAGGAATACGGAATGGGTGTGAAAGACCGCCATTCCGATCTGACCGAAAACCTCGAAGCCTGTGTGCAGCGGATCAAGGTATTGGCCGAGGCCAAAATTGAGGGAACGACGGTGTAACGATGCCCACCACCGAGAGTCAGCCTGCAGGCCCATATGACCGGTTCGAAGGTGTCCTCGGCAGGACCTTTGCAGGTTCTGTCGGCGCGTGGCCTGAACGCTCAGTCCCACATGCGGGCTCTCCGAATGTGGTCATTGTGCTCGTCGACGACCTCGGATTCAGCGACCTGTCCTGCTACGGGTCAGAGATCCACACTCCACATCTGGACGAGCTCGCACAGGCGGGAGTGCAATGGACGAACTTCCATGTCACACCGATGTGTTCGCCCACCCGAGCTGCCCTGTTGACTGGGGTGAATCCGCACCGCGCCGGTGCTGGTTCGGTGGCCAACTCTGATCCCGGATTCCCCGGATATGCGGGCGAACTCGCCGACGACGTCGCCACCATTGCGGAGACATTCCGCGCCGCCGGGTACGCAACGATGGCTCTTGGGAAATGGCATCTCACCAAGGACGCCGACATGAACGATGCTGGCCCGAAGAAGTCCTGGCCACTACAGCGGGGATTCGACCGCTACTACGGGTTTCTTGACGCGTTTACGAACTTGCACCAGCCGCATCGTCTTGTGGTCGATAACCACACCTTGGAGATTGACGAGTTCCCCGAGGGGTACTTCCTGACCAACGCGTTGACCGAGGAGGCGCTCGACATGGTGGCCCAGGTCCGCTCCTCGGATCCGGCGAAGCCGTTCTTGATGTACTTAGCTGAAGGCGCTGTCCACGCTCCCCTTCACTGCCTTTCTGAGGATCTTGAGCGCTACACCGGTAAGTACGCGGTCGGCTGGGACGCAATCCGTGAGGCACGGCACGCACGACAGCTTGAACTCGGGGTCATCCCTCAGGGCACCCAACTGCCACCTCGCAACATTGAGGAAGGCGACGAGGTTCCAGCCTGGGACTCGCTATCGCCAGAGGATCAGTTGCTATACGCCCGATACATGGAGGTCTACGCCGCAATGGTGGACAACCTCGACCAGAACATCGGATGTCTCCGCGCTGGCCTCGCAGAACTCGACGCGCTCGACAACACGATCTTCATCTTCATGTCCGATAACGGCGCCTCCCGCGAGGGCGAACGGGCAGGCACCTCGGCGTACTTTCGAACACTGGTGTCCAAGAATGTGAAGGACCTCGAAGACATCGAGGCAGATCGAGAGCGCATCGATCTGCTCGGCGGGCCACAGACCATGGTGCACTATCCGCGCGGATGGGCCATGGCCTCGAACACTCCCTGGCGGCTGTACAAGATCAATACCCACGCAGGCGGACACTCAGTCCCCTTTCTGATTTCCTGGCCTGCGGCCCAGGATCGCGTCCCGGCTGCGACACGCCGCAACCAATGGACCTTCGTCACCGATGTGTTTCCGACCCTGTGTGAACTGACTGGTGTCGAACCCCTGGGGGAACGAAACGGTGTCCTGATTCAACCCTTCGCTGGGGTCTCCTTTGCTCCGAGCCTTGCGAGTGCGGCTGCACTCCACCCTCACGCGGAGCAGTACTTCGAGATGAACGGGCATCGTGGCTACTACTCACACGGGTGGGAGATCGTGTCGCGCCACATGCCCCTCACCCCATTCGGGGACCATGAATGGGAGCTGTACAACCTCACCGAGGACCGCAGCGAGCTGATCAATCGAGCTGCTGAGTTTCCCGAACGGGTTACCGAACTCGCAGCCGCATGGGAACGAGCTGCACGGGAGAATCAGGTCTATCCGCTCGATGAAGGTTCGCGGGTCCGTTACGTCCAACGCGGGCCATATGAGCTGCCGTATCGTGAGGCCGCTCGGATACCGCGCCGCGCACACACCTTGGAGCGGTATCGCTCGCTGTTGTTGATCCAATGGCGCTCCTTCACCGTGGACGTTGAGCTCCAGTTTCAGCCAGGCGACCACGGCGCACTTTTCGCCCATGGCGACCAAGGCGGCGGCTATGGGCTCTATGTAGATCCGGGCGATCAGCTCGTGTTCGTTCAAAATGGCTACGGCACTATGACTGAACTGGACTGCGGGCACCTCGCACCGGGCACCAGCACGGTCTCCCTCAGTATCACCGCACCGGGCAATTGGCTCTGGAACGCAGCTGTGCTTGTGGACAGCGAGGAGCGCGCAACGGTTGAGTCGCTGCCGCTGCTCGGCGCAATGGCGCCCTTTAGCGGCATCGATGTTGGCATCGATCGCCGCTCGCCGGTTTGTTGGCGTCGCCATCAGGAACGTGGAGCGAACCGATTCACCGGCACATTGACGGCAGCGACTTGGACTCCTGGAGAGCTCGCGCCAGATGCGGGAGACCACTTCATCGACCTCCTGCGGGAGATGGGCAGCAAGTTCGAATAGCACGCAGGCGGCGGCAACTGACGGAGGCTGCTGAGGACTACTTGGCCTCCACCGACCTCGAGACGCAATCGGGTTCTAACATCACAGCCATGAACCGCTTCGGCTCGCTCTCGCCGCTCGACAATGCGCTCACCACGCTGCACGGCTTCCACTCCGAGTACCGCAACGGGCTCTCAGATCATGGTCCAATGGTTATCGAAGCCCTCGATCGAATCGGCCGCCAGGACGCGATTGCTCCGTGGCTGGAGCGGTATCTCGGCAGGCTTGATCCCCTGGAACCCAACGAAGACGCTGGGCCCCTCGCTTCACTAGATCCTCTCGATCCCTGGTCAACGATTCGATCCGAGACCGAGTGGATTGCCTATTTCGTGCAGGCAGTGGAAGAACTCGGGTGGCAGGAAACCATCGCTGCTTGGGTGCCACGGCTCACCCCTGCGCTTCCAACCGCTGCCGCCCATGGTGTATTGCGGGCCAGCCATGCGGTTCGAGGACTCGGCCGAGGAGACTCCCCTGCTCGTCGCCACGAGCTTGCGCGTGGTTGTGCCTCTTGGGCGTGGCGGCGCGAGGAGCTTCCAGCACTCGAGTGCGGCGGGGGTCTGACAACACTGCAGGCGCTGGCAGGAATTCGCGTCCCACCCGCCGATAGCCCCGACGCGCTCACCGGAATGATTTCAGACCGGTTGCGCGGCGTGGCGACGAGCGAGTTCCTGACATCCGTCCAAGCAGTCTCGCTGCCGCGGAATCCCGCCGAGGCCCTCACCGAAGTAGTTACAACGGCCGGTGTCGCCTTGTATTCAGCACCACCGTCGGGCAGGTTCGCAATCCTGCATGGCCTCACTTCAGCAATCGCGGTTCGAGATCTTCTTCCATTCCTGTCCGATACGGAAGCGACGCGACTGGTCGAGTACTCCTGGGCCACTGTCGCGGCACTGTGGGCAAGCTATTCCGTGGGCGCTGACCTGAAGGCCGAACTATGTTCCGAGGTGCCAACTACTGATGCCCTACTGGAGCGCGCGGTCAACAACGGCGACGAGCACGCCATCAAAGTGGCAACGGCGGTGTGGAGTGAGGAACTTGCCAGCGCCACTGAGCGTCCCGATCTCCGAGCCGCCGCTGACTCTGGGTTGCAGCTGTTCGGCGCCTAGTCAGAGGCGATGGGCTTCGCTAGCACTGTCCTACGGCGGCAATGATGCATGGCCGCTGAGAGCCGAACGATAGCCTTCACCAATGAGTTCGGAGGATCTGCAAACCCCAGAGCAGGTCGCCCCTGGAGATTGTCCAGTCTGCTGCGGGCAGTCTCGCGGGTCACGTGGAACCGTCCCCGGCTTTGTGGAGGGAATGATCTACGAAGTGTTCGAGTGCGAGACGTGTCACTCGCAATCGGTGCCAAGCGACACTGTCATCCCCGTCGGGCTCTACGACGCGGTATACCGGCATGCCGGATCACTTCCGGGCTACTACCGATACCACCGGTATGCCGATACCACGCGAAACATCAAGAACCCCTTGTACTACTTGAGCCGCTCCGAGGATGTGTATTGGGCGGTGACCTCGATCCTGAGCGAGCGCCGAGGACATGGACAGGGAACCGTAGTCATCGATGTTGGCAGCGGACTCGGGTATCTCACTGCGGCACTTCGCGCTGAAGGGTACGAAGCCTGGGGCACCGACGTTTCGTCCGAAGCTGTGCAACAGGCCACTCGGCGTTTTGGGCCCTGGTTCTTTCTGGCGGAGTCCTCGGCATCCTGGGGGGACCTCGAGGTGGAACCTGACGTGATCGTCGCCTTGGAGACCATCGAACATGTCTCGAATCCTGCCAAGTTCCTGGCTTCCTTGGCAGCGAAGGTCAACCCTGGGGGCGAGGTACTCCTCTCAACCCCCAACAAGGACAGGTGGAGTCCCGAGTGCGTTTGGGAAACTGACCTCCCGCCAGTCCATCTACATTGGCTCTCCGAGGATGGCTTGAGGACCCTGGGCCGGCGAATCGGCTGCACAGTTGAACTGGTTGACTTCACTGAGTTCAACCAGCTGATGGGCAAGCCAATTGTTGAGGTCACTCTTCCAACCACCACACCTCAGAAGGCCGTTTTGGACTCGAACCTCTCACCAACTGGCCTTGCGCCCCCTCCCCAGATCGACGGCTTTCGAGATCGGCTCGTACGAACGCCCGCGTTCGGGAGAGTCGTTGCCCTCGCCCGTCGCCCTCGGCAGCACACCGATTCAGAATTGACCCCATCGCAGCTCACTGCTCGACGACGCTCGAACTCCGCAGTTGCGCGGTACACCAGTGCTCGCGATGACCCAGCGAACTGATTGGGTGATCGTTCCGGACGAGACGCCGAATCTTCGGTTTTCTCAGTCAGTCGTGAATGTTTCGCGATGCCAGCGAGTTGGGCTCGCTCGCCATCAGCTCCTGGCAGGTCGGGCAAATGCCGTAGGAAATCGAAGGCATCGGCTGCTCGAGGAGTCGGAGATTCTGAACAACCTCCTCGATATCGAGCCACCGTGAGTTCGCTTCTCCTTTGTTACACCAGCTGCAGATTGGCACAGCAAGCCAATCGCTGCTTCGCTCGACGTTGGTGCTGAGAAATGGCAAGCTCGGCCGCGATTCTTCGAAGACAAGTTTCGACTGGAACCGGACACCGTTGTCAGGTTCCGGCGTCATCGTCATCTCGAACCAGCGACGCATGTGGGGGGCGTCGCAGCGCAACGAGACCCGTGCCTCGGTCTTGCTCGTGCGAACATGCTGAACAAGCGCCTGCCAGATGGTCCGCACCTCGTCGCTTCCGAAGTAGCTCCACAACGTCTGAGTTGGTCTCTGGTGAGCAAGCTCCGGTGCATTGTTCGCTTGAGCGAACGCGTTCCAGTCACGGTCGACTGCTATCACGAAATCGTCGGCGTCAATGCAGTACTCGACGACTGTGCCCGACGAGGGAGGGGTGGGTTCAGCCGCTATCGACGCCGCTATTCCAGCCCAGATCCGCTCTGGAGGATCGACGAGATCGAAATCGTGTCGTTCGAGCCGCGACATCATGAGTTCAAGACGCTCGACCTGGACGGTGTCGAGTTCGAGGTCCACTGAGTCATTGCCCATTGTTGAATCCTCCCAGTTGGCTGTTCATGTGATCGATGCTTTGACGGAAGTCGTTCTCCACCGAGCTCAACGGCAAGGCGCGACGCTTTGCGATCTGGACATGGGTCAGATCCTCAAAGAATGCGAGATTGACAGTCTCTCGTGCGCGTTCCGGTAGGTCTGCAATCGCCCGCGCCAGAAGCATTCGCTCGGCGATTCGGGTCGCGTCTTCCTCGACAGTTCTGCCATGTTGCTCGCCAAGCTTCTGAGCACTTGGGCTTGGTACGCGACCATCGACACGGAGGCTGTCGATCACCTTGAGACTTGCGAGTCTCATCAACCACCCGGCGAGGGATCCCGCCTCAGGTCGATAGCGTTCTCGTGAGCGCCAGGCTGTGACGAAAACCTCCTGGGCGACGTCAGCGGCTCGTCCATGATCGAGCATTCGGCGACAATATGAGTAGATCAACGCACCATGGGCTGCGTAGACCACCTCCTTCGCATCCTCATCGCCAGCCACGAATCGACTGCCCATCTCAGCTTGCACTTCGTGTGGTACTTGGACCATATGGGCAATCTACTTCCTGAGGTAGGGACGGTCTATGGAGTACTTGGACCGCCACGGCGTAACGGCCGGCGAGGTCAACTCATCCGAACCTCCACGTACCTCTTCTACGCTGGCCGCTCGTGTTTCAGATGCGGGTCCATTCGACCATCGGCCGAGATCAATGGGGCGATTCCAACTACTCCCGATCATCGCTACTGACTCCAGCGAGCGCCGGGTTCCGCAATGGGCGCTCGGAGGATTCGCCGCATGCAAGGGATTCGAGCGGTGCCCCTGATCACCGCTCTATCAAACAATGTGAACCAGGCTCGGCTGGCTCGACTCTCGAAAGTGCTGTCAACGGAGATCGGTGGTGAGCCGTGAGGGCCGGACGGTCCGATTGCCCTTACCGACCCACGCTCCTAGAGCGTTCCGCGAGAGAACATCAGTTTGTGGTCCGATCCTTCCCAGTACTCAACGGTGGCTGGTGCTGGCTTGTCTGGACGGTGGAGGAGATAGCCAGACCGACCGGCGCAGCTCGTTCCTCGGGTCAGGATGTGATCGGCTTGGAGTGAATAGTTGGGGCCGACCGTCCCGGAGTTGTCCGTCCAGGTAGCGCAGTCAAAGGAATCCTTCCAGGTGTTGAATATTCCGGGGATCTCCGTGCTCATGGCTGAACGTGAGAGGTAGATGTCCATTCCTGACACGACCCGACCGCGGTAGGCGAAGAGGTAGTCCATCGATGCCTTGAATGTTAGAAGCGCGGCCCCCTTCTGGGCTTGGGTCCAGTTGGCGCCCGCTGTCGAGGGCCAGAAGTGCGTGGAGCAGGCGAAATGGTTTGGTGAACCAACGCCTCCTTCTACGCATATATATCCCTTTGATTCGTAACCAACCTGGCTACCGGCGTACGTCGCTTCAGCAACTTGGGGCGAATAGCCAGACGCTCGTGTCGCTACGACGTTCCCGTATCCCCCCGTGCAGGTTCCGGACGGATTCTGAGCGACACCATTGGCGTCTTTGTAGTTGTTATTGAAACGAGTCTGATATTGACCTGGCGCGAGCGTATTCAGATTAGAAGCGAACGTGAACGCTTGGTTGCCGCAAACCTCTTCAAGGGTGATCGTGTTCGGCAACCCAGCGAGAGACATGCGTTGGTACGTCATCCTCATGTGGACCTCGACGTTCCCTGAGGGACTGTGGTTCCCCGCAATGTTGTGGTTGATCAGTAAGTCAGGATAAGGATTCGCCACACCTGTCCAGAATCGCGCAATGGCTCCTGGGCTGTACACGACGAGATTGCCGTCGTCCTGGAGTTGGGCCCATGCGCCTGGATAGGCCTGTGTCCACGAGGCGAAGCCAGCAAAGGTGTTGTTCGATTTGTACAACACCAAGTTCCCGTCGCCCTGCATTGCAAGTCGAGCGCCGCTGTTAGTGTACGAAGCCCAAATTGCGCCGGTTGGACCACCGCCAGGCCCGTAGAGCACGAGGTTTCCGTCACTCTGCAGGAGGAGCGAGTAGTGACCATTCGGCGACCGCAGGGATTGACCGACAAGAAGTTGTTCCCCCGCGTAAAGAACCGATCCCCCAGGGGCCGCTCCTGCTTCGTTTGCATCTGTTAGTAGCCATGCTGAAAGGATGAGGAGTGAGAGCGTTACTGCGAGGGTTCGTCTAGGGAGGCTCATGTTCATCTGACCTCTTCGGTCTTGGGTTCATCGGTACTGCGGGAGATCCAGAAGCGCCCGGAGGCTCGGGGAAGCCCCGTTACCTGCGCCGCGACGGCTTCTGCGGTTCGAGCACCGTTCGAGTCCCATCCGTATACGGTTCCGGAACCGACTACGTAGGGGAGTTGGTCAACTGAGTCAAATTCAACCGAGATGCTGGCGGCTGTGAACGGGTCGGTCTCGAAGGATGGCTTCTCAAGCGGGACAATTTTGCTTGGGTTTGAGATTGAGAACATGAAGCCCGACCCGTCCAACGCGTTGAGGACTGCAACGTTGGAACCGCCGCAGGCAAACGAGGCACCTGGTTCAACTTTCATATCGGCATATGGTGTCCAGGAACTCTCCTTCGTTGGGGCCAAACGAAGGAGCCCCTTGCTCTGCGGATCAAGATCCCAGAGGCTTCCATCCTCGGTGAAGCAGGGCTTCAGGTTTGTTGTTTCGCGACTGTTGACAGCGACAAACTCACCGCCGTCAGTGGACGCGACGAGTTCTGTTGTGGCCTTCGGCGCGGGGTCTCCCGAGTTGAGGCTTTCCATTGCTCCGATGAGAGAAGTTCCGACAGCCCGGATCGTTGTTCCGTCGAAAGCGACTGCTTGGTAGCCAGATCCCAGTTTCGGTAGTTCGCGAACTTCAGCCCCCGTGGCGCCGGGCTTTCGATCAACCTGGAGAACTCCGTATTTCTCGTCGATGCACTGCAAGAATGATCCGTATCCAACCTCTGGGCAGAGCCTGAGCAGAATTGTGACGGTGCTTTCATTAGCGGTTCCGGAAATAGGAGTGATGTATTTACTTGCCGTGTTCACGTCGATTGTTTGCGCTGAGTCTCTCGATATATCGCGGAGTAGAAGGTTGTGGGGCTGACGGAATCCCTCCGACGCCTTCGCGTTCTCTGTTGGAACTGTTGCCTGCGCCGACACGATCACCCCGGCTCCATCGACTCGTGCCGGAGGATCGATCTGTGTTGCGATCGGACCCGCAGGGGATGGATCTGCATCCGCTTGGTTCCTTGAGTCCTCTTGACTCGGTGACGACACAGATATTTGTTCGGAGTTACCGCATGCGGCGGCAACCAGGGCGGTCGCTGCCACGATCGGACCCAAGAAGGTGTACCGCCGACCATGAGTCCATCGAAGTCGGGTCATGCAACTGCTCCTCGGTCATTGTGAGTAACGATATGTAGGCGAACGTTAGCATCGACCGGGGCGTGGAACCTGTGTCTTTGCGATTTCCGCTACGAAGACTTGCGCCGATGTTACTGAATCCAATATTTCGATGATCGACGTATCGGCAGCCCGGATGATGAAGCTGGGTGGCTGAATCAGGTTTCCAGTCAGTGACGGCCGCTGATGGTAGCGGGGCTCACTTCTCGGTGCCCCCAAGCCACCAGCCCCATCACCCAGACCGCCGACATCAACCCGCACACCACCCGCGACTTCGCCACACGCAATGACGCCACCCCACACCCACGTCCCGAGCGGGAAGCAAAGCGAACCTCGACGAACCCCAAGAGTGGTAGGACGATCGTGGTTTGAATGAGCACGCTCGGGTTCGAAATGGTGCCCTCGACAGGAATCGAACCTGTGACCTTGGGATTAGAAGTCCCCTGCTCTATCCAACTGAGCTACGAAGGCGCAAGGGACCATTGTAGTTGTTGAACGGAGCGCTTCTGTCACAGTTCTGTGGAAGATCTGTTGGCCTCAGGTAGTACTGATTCCGGTTTCAGACGGGTTCAGGCGTGCGACTTGCATAGGCCCGGGCCTTGTCAATCTGACGCTGGCGCTCGTCGGTGCTGGTGGAGGTTCCAACGATCTCGTAATCATCTTGATACTCGGCAAGCAGATTGCCTTCGCTGTCAAAGAGCCAAGGCATAGCCAACCGACGCGGAACCTTCACCTTCTCGGGCATGTCATAGCTGCCAAAGAGCCGATCGAAAATGCTCGCAGTGACGCCCTGATTTTTCATCGGGTGCCCGAAATGGTGTTGGAAGTGGTTCTTGCGCAGCCATGCCTCCCAGCGATTCCTTGGTCCACGAAGGTGGCTCTGGCGATGGTGCCATTCGTAGAAGAAATACCCCACTGTCCAGCCAGCCCCGAAAGCAATTCCGAAGACTGTGGACGTGATCGCCGCTAGAGCGAATGAGAACCCGATACCGAACAGCACGACGCCAAGCCACGCCAATGTGATGATGGGATCGAAATGCCAGCTTGCGTGCACGTGATGGTCGAGATGAGCCCGAGAAGCGAAGCCCTTACCTTTGAGCACGTGGAAGGAGAGATGCAGTCCGTATTCGAATGGGAGCCAGAGCAATGCTCCCCCGGCAAAAGCAGCAACGCCAATGAGAATTGATTCCATGCTCGGACCGTAACACAAACGTGAATGGCATTCACGCTTTTTCTTCTGGAGGTGAGCCCGCACCGTTCCTTCCGCAGCTATTGCGGCCGCGTTCCAATCGGAGGCACTCGAGACGAAATCAGTTTCTGCTCCAACCCGCTCAACGGCTATGCTCGACTCCGCCTTGGTGGGTGTAGCTCAGTTGGTTAGAGCGCCAGTTTGTGGTACTGGAGGTCGGGGGTTCGAGACCCCTCACTCACCC
>DORQ01000254.1:0-175 GCA_003514205.1 Acidimicrobiaceae bacterium | reverse complement strand
GAAATAGCGGGTTTCTTCGGTTTTCGGGACCACTTCCAAGTCCAGCATTTCGAACCACTGACGCTCGCCATGAAGGACGAGTGCCCACGTACACGCGATATGCAATGAGGCCGCCCAAGATACGCCGGTATCGTCGCGACTTTGTGCAGCAACTGTCCACTAGGACAGGTTCGAT
>DORQ01000305.1 GCA_003514205.1 Acidimicrobiaceae bacterium | reverse complement strand
GGTTTCGTCGTGGACGGTGCGCCGTTCGTGATTCCGATGGTCTATGGGCGGGTTGAGGATCGACTAATGCTGCACGGTTCGGTGGCGACACGGTTGGCACGGACCCTTGATGCTGGTGCCCCGGTGTGTGTGACGGTCACCCATCTCGATGGGTTGGTTGTGGCGAAGTCGCAGTTTCACCATTCAGCCAACTATCGATCGATTGTGATTCTTGGCAATGCGAGGCGCCTGGCGGATCAGGAAGCCGAATCGGCTCTTGAAGCCATTGTCGACCACGCGCTTCCGGGGAGAAGCCTGGAGGCTCGCCCGACCAACCGCGTTGAGTTACGCCAAACGATGGTGCTCGCTGTTCCGATTGATGAGGCCTCGGTGAAGATGAGGACGGGTGCGCCGATCGATGACGAAGAAGATCAATCACTGGAGGTCTGGTCCGGAGTCCTCCCCCTACGAACGGTGGTTGGGGAGCCGCAGCCCGACGAGTTCACCCCGCCCGATGGTTCGCTCCCGCCATCTGTCACCGCTGTTCTTCAGCGATTGGCGGGCTGGTAGGCGCTCAGGACTGCATCGGCGAAGTCGGCAGCATCGGTCTCAAGATGCTTCCGATGAAGCTCCAGGCCACCTCGCATGTCAGCGCCCAGCGAACGAAGAAGCGTGTTCAACCCGCGCAGCACATTGCCTGCCCGAAGCGCGTAGGTGACAAATCCGTAGGTCGGCTTATCCCACATCATTGGGAGGTACTTGGCGATGTTTCCACCGCCGCCCGGCCGCTGGCCGAAGAGAACCGCGCCGTCGGTCCACGTACCAACAATTGCGATGTCTGCCTCTGCAAGCGTCTTCAGGTCGACTCCTCGAGTTGGGAATACCTCAGTCTCACAACCGCGGGCCTCGAGTTCGGCTCCGATGAGTTGAGCAGCTCGAGCAGTGTTCCCAGTTCGAGATTCATAGATCACGACAGCTTTCATGCCCTAGATCCTGCCCGCTTGGTTCACGAGATGCCAGCTTCACCGATGATTTCTGAGTTGAGGACTTGTGTCGGGGTGTCTCGGCCGATGCATCCTGGTGGCCGATGGCCGTTGAACCGTCGATGAGATCGGCAGGTTAAGCCTCAAAACCATCGCTTCCAGCGGTAGTAGGCGAGCTGGGCAACAGTGGAGAGTACGATCAGCATCCAACTGAAGCCGTAGCCAAATCGCCAGTTGAGTTCGGGCATATTGAGGAAGTTCTGGCCATACATGCCGACGATAAAGGTGGGAACCAGAAGCACTGAGGAGATCACGGTGAGGCGCTTCATCACCTCGTTCTGCTCGTTGGCAATGGTGGACTGGTGGAAGTCACGGACGCCTCCGAGGAGGTCGCGAGTGATCTCTAGACCATCAGTTGCGCGGAGCAATTTGTCATAGCTATCCGCAAAGTGGATCTCGATTTCGTGAGGGAACAACGTCTCGTCCGCGACGTCGATTCGCCCGTCAACAACTGATCGAGCGGCATCTCTGGTCGGAGCGAGTGAACGTCGCAGCAACGAGATCTGATGCCGAAGCGTGGAGAAATCGGCGGCTACCTCTTTTGCTCCGGAGTCCTCGATAGTGTCCTCCAATTCGTCAATCTCATCGACAAGGGAGTCCACGACATCGAGAAATTGCTCTGCGATGAGGTCGAGAAGGATGCTCAAAGCCATCCCCGGGTCGTTGCCGTTTGCCAGCGCTACAGTTGCTAGATGAGCAGTATCGAATGCCGGTCCGTTCTGTGGAGTCTTGCGCACGAGCACAAATCGATCCGTAGCGATGAATGTATGAAGTTCTTGGAAGGTGACCAAGCCATCGGGCTTGGCCGGCAGCGGCGATTGAAATGTCGCGTACACGTATGTGCCATGTGAATGAATTCGTGGCCGAACATCTGTGGGATCGTCGTGGCGTCGTACAGCTCGATCGAGGGCAGCGTGGTGACAATGGGGAGGTGCTGCCTTCTTGAGTTCATCAAGGCTCGGGTCGAGGAGGTCGATGAACCGCGGCTGCATGCTGGAATGCTATCGCTGGCTCTCTGACAACTGACGATTGTCCTGAACATGGCCTGTGCGCTGCGAGCCGAGAGGTGCTCGCTCCTGGCAGCCACAGATCGTATGGGTGTACCGGACGGGGTCTGTTCACAGTGTTCCAGTCACGCGTCGTGGGCCGGTGATGGCCATGGATACAAGTGAATCGCTTGACGTAACCTATGTACACAACGGATTCTATTGTCATGACTATTGTTGACCGTCGAAAACTACTGAGCGCATATGAGGTGGAGCGAGAGCGCTTCGTTGCCCTTCACCCCGCCTCTCGGGCAGCGTCGCTGGAATCGGGAAATCTCCTCGGTGGTGTACCAATGGCCTGGATGTCGCGCTGGGCTGGCGACTTTCCAATCGTGTTCGCTGAGGCTCACGGGGCAGGTTTCACAGATATCGATGGGAATCGGTACGTTGATTTCTGTCTGGGCGACACGGGCGCAATGGTTGGTCACGGTCTGGAACAGATCGCCGACGCGCTCTATGCACAAGCGCTTCGAGGAATCACGACCATGCTGCCAAGCCAGGACGCCGCGTGGGTTGCGGGTGAATTGGCGGCGCGTTTCGGATGTGCCAAGTGGCAGATGGCAATGACGGCGACTGACGCGAACCGATTCGTGCTGCGGTTCGCCCGTCATCTCACCAATCGGCCAAAAGTCCTAGTTTTCGATTGGTGCTATCACGGCACGGTAGATGAAGCCTTTGCGACGCTGGACGCTGAGGGGGCAGTGGTCAAAAGACCTGGAACGATCGGCACGCCGGTTCCGCTCGATCAGACCACTCGTGTTGTGCAGTTCAACGATCTTGATGCGCTGGAGCAGGCACTTGCTCACGGCGATGTTGCTGCCGTCCTTGCTGAGCCTGCGCTCACGAACATCGGCATCGTGCTTCCGGATGAGGGCTATCACCGAGGACTGCGCGATCTGTGTACGAAATACGGGACGATCCTCATCATCGATGAGACGCATACGATCTGTGCAGGGCCGGGTGGTGCCACGAAGGCCTGGGGGCTCGAGCCGGACATGGTCGTGATCGGCAAGACCATCGGAGGAGGAATGCCCGTGGCTGCCTACGGAATGACCGAATCGCTGGCCGCACAACTCGAACCAACTTTCAGTGACCCGTCGGTGGATACCTCCGGTGTGGGTGGAACCTTGACGGGCAACGCGCTCGCGCTCGCGGCAGTGCGGGCAACGCTGAGTACCACGTTGCTCCAAGCGGATTTCGACCGGATGATTCCGCTGGCGACCTCCTGGACCGCGGGGGTTGCTGAGACTATTGACCGACATGAACTGGAGTGGTGTGTCAACCAACTCGGTTGCCGAGCGGAGTATTGGTTCTGTCCTCCGCCGAGAAATGGCCGAGACGCTGCAGCATCGGTGGACAACGAACTCGATGTCTATTTGCACCTCTTTGCGATCAACGAGGGCGTTCTGATGACGCCGTTTCATAACATGGCACTCATCTCACCCAGCCACACCCAAGCTGATGTTGATCGACACACCGAGGTGTTCGCAGCCGCGGTTGCTGGGATCATCTGAGCCGAGGGTGCGGCGGCTAGCCGTGCAGTTGCTAGTGGTCTGATAGCGACACCAACACCCTGGTGTTGGTGTGCGTCACCCGACTTGCCGGAATGGCCGGATCCGCTGCTCGTAAGGCGGCGAGGGCGGCCAGCTTCTCTTCGCTGTCGGCTGTGAAGAGTCGCTGACGTGCGCGATTCACGCAGGGCACTGTGAGCGACATCCGGCGATAGCCGTTGTACTCGCCTGTCATTGCCACATCCCGGTCCATGACTTCAAGGATGGGGTCGTGGGGAGGCCAACTCGCAGTATGGCCATCCACGCCAAGACCGAGGTGGACACAGTCGAGAATGCCCTCGCAGGTTCGAGCGAGATCGGCGGCATAGTTCGCAGCGGCTCGTTCGCAATCGAGTGACGTGACGTCCATGAGATGAATGTTCTGCTCGGGGATCGGAGTGGAACTGAGAAACGAGGACCGCAGACCGACGCTATTTCGGTCGACATCGCGGTCTGGAGCGACTCGCTCGTCCACTTGCCATATGTGCGTCTTGGCCCAGTCCACGTCGAGTTCAGCGAGATGCCCGAAGATCACCCAGGGGGAGCGCCCTCCTGAGAGTGCAAGATGTGCAACGCCACGCGCCTCGATCGCACTGGAGAGCTCATCAGCAAGAAGGTTCGCCGCAGCAGCGGCAAACCGGGCTGCTGGGGCCTCGACGAATGTGAGGTTCATGGCCGATCCCTCGTGACTGCAGTGGGATGAAACCATCCGTCGTCGCCGACAAGGTGCTCCGCAGCCGTGGGCCCCCACGAGCCTCGTTCGTAGCGCTCAACGGTGGATTCGCACTCGAGTGCTGGCTGAACGATTCGCCAGGTTTCCTCCACCATGTCGTATCTTCCGAATCGGCGAGGGTTCCCTTCCAGCGCGTCGTCAATGAGGCGTTCGTAGGCCTCGGCTCGTTGACCGAGCGCAGAAGCGAAATCCACTGCGATGTCGACAGGCTGGGAGTCAAGGTCGCGGCCTGGCTCTTTGGCATTGACGGTGAGCGTCACTCCGTCAGCCTTGCCGAGGCGGAACCGAATCAGGTTTGCGCTCGGCCCAGGTGGTCCTGATTCATCAAAAAGCATCGCCGGAGGCTTGTGTAGCTCCACCACCACCTCAGTGGCGGGGCGCTCAAGTGCCTTCCCAGCACGCACGAAGAACGGCACACCTGCCCATCGCCAAGATTCGATCTCAAGCCTCGCTGCCACGAACGTCTCAACTGTGGAGCCTTCGGCAACTCCCTGCTCAGCCAGATACCCGTTGTATTGGCCTTTGACCAGGGTCGCTGGGTCCAAGGACTTCATGGCTGAGAACACCTTGAGTTTCTCGTCAGTGAGGTAGCGGGCATCCGCCCCAACGGGAGGCTCCATAGCAAGGAGTGCGACCACCTGAAGCAGATGATTTTGAACAACGTCTCGGAGGCAACCAACGGAGTCGTAGAAGGACCCTCGGCCCTCAACCCCGATCTCCTCCGCCATGGTGACCTGCACGGCTTTCACGTAGTTTCGGTTCCAGATTGGTTCGAGGAAGGTGTTGGCGAAACGGAATACGAGGAGGTCCTCAACCGACTCCTTGCCGAGATAGTGATCAATCCGAAAGACCTGTGACTCAGAGAGATGCGCATGGAGGATCCTGTTCAAGTCACGCGCAGAGGCGAGGTCGCGACCGAAGGGCTTTTCGACGACCACCCTGCTGGTTCCCGCAAGACCTACGACTGCCAGGGACTCGATCACTGTGGGGAACAGCGCTGGAGGAATCGCGAGGTAGTGGACGGGGTGTTCGGCTCCAAGCCCCTCCAGGGTGGAGACAATCCCATCGAAGGTCGCCAGCTCGGCGTAGTCGCCGGTGACGAGGTGGAGTCGACTGCAGATGTCAGCGATGATAACCGGATCGGCCTCGGGCACAGCTGTGAGGATCGACTCCGTTGCGTGTGCCCGGAACTCCTCGTCGTGCCAGTCGCTCCGAGCAACGCCGATGATCGGCACATCGAGGCGGCCGTTTCGCGCCATCGCATACAGCGCGGGGAACAACTTCCGTTTCGAGAGGTCTCCTGTCGCTCCGAATAGGACCAGCGCATCGGCGCGCATTGTCGAGCTCATGAGGCTGATTTCGGGGCCGCGTCGGATGGTTTCTCGCCATGTCCGCCGAATTGCTTGCGCATCGCAGACAGCACTTTGTCGCCGAAGTCGCTCTCGCCACGGCTGCTGAATCGTGCAAACAGGCTTGCCGAAAGTACCGGCGCAGGAACACCTGCTTGCACGGCGGCTTCTACAGTCCAACGACCTTCTCCCGAGTCGGAAACTCGCCCTTCAAACTCCGCAAGCTTGGGATCTTCGTTGAATGCTGTCGCGGTAAGGTCCAAGAGCCAAGAAGCCACTACCGATCCACGTCGCCAAAGCTCGGTGATGCTCGCAATGTCGAGGTCATAGTCGAAGTGTTCGGGATGCCGTAGAGGAGTGGTTTCTGCGTCGGCAGTATGCGAGCTGTTGCCGATATTTGCGTGGTGCAACAGGTTCAGTCCTTCCGCATAGGCCGCCATCATCCCGTACTCAATGCCATTGTGGACCATCTTGACGAAATGGCCTGAACCACTTGGGCCGCAATGCAGCCACCCCTGTTCCTGCGGCGTTGGAGTACCGCTCTTGCCTGGCGTACGTTCTGCCGCTTCCACTCCAGGCGCAAGCGATTCGAAGACGGGTATCAACCGGCTCACTGGCTCAGCCTCTCCGCCCACCATCAGGCAGTAGCCACGCTCGAACCCGTACACCCCGCCAGAGGTGCCAACATCGACGTAGTTGATTCCGTCGACCTGAAGAGACGCCGCCCGCGAAATGTCGTCGTGGTAGTGGCTATTGCCGCCGTCGATGATCGTGTCGCCGGAGCTGAGCAGCGGCCGCAGCTTCTCAATGGTTGCGTCGACGAATGCGGCAGGCACCATGATCCATATCGACCGAGGGGTAGCTAATTCAGCGACCATCGTGGCAAGGTCATGTGCCCCTGTGGCACCCTCTGATGCCAGTTGGTCAACTGCTGTGGCATCAATGTCGTGGACCACGCAGCGATGCTGATCGGCCATCAGTCGCCGAACCATGGCCGCACCCATTCTGCCCAGTCCAATCATTCCTAGTTCGTTACGAGTTGCCATAGTGAGAGTCTTTCACCCTGGGAATGGGATTGGAGATCTGGTTCGAATGTAGGCCCAGGTCTGCACCTCGTGGCAGGCTGGTTGCCATGTCAAAGCTGCCCATCGAACTCGATGACGTTGATAAGGCCATAGTCGTGGAACTGCAGCGTGACGGTCGCATCAGTTACGCGGACCTCGGGCCAATCGTCGGTCTCTCTGCAGCTGCGGTTCGTCAGCGAGTGCAGCGGATACTTGACGCCGGAATTGTCAAAGTCGTTGGCATCACTGACCCTCAGGCGATGGGGTACCCAGTGATGGCAATGCTCGGAATCTGCGTTGACGGAGACGTTGTTGCAGTGGCAGACGAGCTTTCCAAGGTCGATGGCGTGATCTACATCGTGATGTCGGCGGGGAGCTTCGACCTTCTCGTCGAGGTGATCTGCGAGGACACCCTTGCTCTGCTCGCGCTCATCAATGATCAGGTGAAAACCACCACCGGGGTCCGCTCGATTGAGAGCTTCCTCTACTTCGGAACACACACCCATCGTTTCGGGTGGGGTGTCCGCTAGCGGATCGAACTCAACGCCGGCGGAAGCCGCTGCGGGTACACTTCAGCGATGAGCACCCGTCAACCTCGGCCGTGGACTCCCCAGGAAGAGCGTCGGGGCAACTTCTTCATCAAGCGAATGTCGGCCATGAACGCGCGTGCGTACAAATCAACCGGCGGTCGGATTGGCGGCAGGTTTCTGAAAGGCGCACCAGTGTGTTTGCTGACGACAATCGGCAGATCCTCCGGTCTCCCACGGACGATGCCGTTGTTGTTTCTCCGAAATGGCAATGATGTGGTGCTCGTTGCCTCCAAGGGCGGGTTCTCTGATCACCCGCAGTGGTATCGCAACCTTCTGGCCAACCCGGCGGTAGAGATTCAGATCGGCAAGGCCGTCAAGCAGATGATCGCCCGGGTCGCCGACGATGAGGAGAAGGCTGAGCTGTGGCCTCAGCTCGTTGCGATGTACGCCGACTTCGAGGACTATCAAGCCCGCACCACACGCGAGATTCCGGTCGTGATCTGCACCCCCATTGGAGTTGGAACTGTTGGGTGAGTTAGGAACCCCTTCGGAGCGTGGGTCTGATCGACGGACCGGCACGGTTGATCGGCGAGCCCAACGCGATATGGCGCCACCTCTGCTGCGGCTGTTTTCCGACTGGTCCTGGCGACTTCTGGTTGTGGCCGCAGCGGTCGGAGCGGTGATTTGGGCTGCGGCGCAACTCAGCCTCATTGTAGGACCGGTCATCATTGCGACGATGATCTGCGCCCTTCTCGAACCTATCCGGCTTCGCTTGCTGTCCCGTGGCGTCCGCCCCGGTGGAGCTTGGATGGTTGCATTTGCCGTGGGCATCTTGTGTGTATCTGGAGTCTTGGCCTTGGCTGTAGGCCAGTTCTACGGAAGCTACGACGAGCTTGCGCAACAGGCCCAAGAAGGCGTGGGCGAGGTCTCTGACTGGCTGGCTGATGGCCCCATGAAAATCAACGCCTCCGGAATTGAAAAGGCGGTCGACTCCACGCTGACTCGGTTGAAGTCGAACCCCTCCGATGCGTTGTCGGGCACATTCTCGGTTCTGTCGACCACCGGTGAGTTGGTAGCGGGGGCGATTCTCACGTTGCTGTGCACGCTCTTCTTCATGAAGGACCGGCACAAAATGTGGGAGGCAGTTCTTGGCCTCGTACCAGAAGGAGAGCGGTCACAGGTCGGGCGAGCCGGCCAACGGGCCTGGGGTCAACTGGTTGGGTATGTGAAGGTCACACTCACCTCCGCAGTGGTGGACTCAACAGTGATTGGGTTGGCGTGCATTATCGCGGGATTGCCCGTGGCCTTCGCACTTGGCGCGTTGGTGTTCCTGTTCGCGTTCATCCCCACAGTGGGCGCCGTCTTTTCAGGTGGCGTTGTGGTTCTCGTTGCCCTGGTCTCGGAGGGAACGACGACGGCGTTGATCTTGGCGGCCGTTGTGCTTGTTGTTCAACAGCTTGATGCCAATGTGATGTATCCAATGCTTGCGAGTCGGCATCTCTCGTTGCACCCGCTGGCCTCGTTGCTTCTAGTTGCCGCGGGAGGTGTCGTTGGCGGGCTCTTCGGAGCGTTCATTGCAGTGCCGGCGGCCGCAGTGTTGCTCGCTGCGGCGCGTGAGTTGCTCAGCGATGGCGAGGAGGTGCCGTTGCTTGTCGAAATTGTGGCTCCTGTAGATCCCGACGAGGTGGATGTCTCGGCCGAGGAAACCTCGTAGCGCGAGCGGTGCGCGACCTCGAGCGACTTGTGGCAGTATCGGGTCATGGATAATCGACTCATTGCTCGGCTAGTTGCCGCCGGCCGAGTGCTCTTTGGAGCTCTCTGTATCGGCATACCACGGATCGTCTTGGGTCCAGTTGCGCGTGAAGCGAGCGGCCCAATGGTCTGGATGATTCGTGCCTTCGGGATTCGAGACGTGGTGCTCGGCGGCGGGGCTCTGGTGGCCCTGAACAGCGATGAAGGTGCCCCACAATGGGTCATGGCTGGAGCGATCGCCGACAGCTCAGATATCGCCGCCGCAGTGGCATTCCGAGACGAACTCGGGACGCGATCGCTGGTCGCCACCCTTGCGCTTGCCGTACCAGCAGCGGCCCTTGGTTGGAAATCGGCCTTGAGTTTGCGTTCGCTGAGTCGCTCATAAGCCACGGCCTTCAAGCTCAGTGTCTCGATTCGCGCCTGTACCGACGGGCGCCGCGCCAGTCGTGGGACTAGGGTCGATGTCTTGAAAGCAAAAATTGCAACGCTGATTCTTCGAGTTATTGGCTGGCGTCCGGTGGGGCAGGTGCATAGCTCCGGAGCTGTGATCGTCTGTGCCCCCCACACCTCCAATGTCGACTACCTCCTCATGTTGCTGGTCGCAGCCACTCGAGGAATGAAACTGTCGTTTCTCGGAAAAGCATCACTGTTCAAACCCCCGCTCGGAATTCTGATGCGTGCAACCGGGGGTATTCCGGTCGACCGATCTGCAGCGAATGGACTGGTCGGGCAGATGGTCGAAGCCTTCGAGCGTGACCCGAACATGAACTTGGCGGTGCCAGCTGAGGGAACGCGAAGCCGTGCAGAGGCCTGGAAGTCAGGCTTTTATCGAATTGCCGAAAGCGCTCAGGTGCCAATCAC